>JAJFMS010001027.1 GCA_020696885.1 Armatimonadota bacterium
CGGGGCCGCCAGGGCTGCCACCTCGCCCCCGCCGAATGGCGGCTGCTGGGCTGGCTGGAGCGGGAGCAGCTCGGCTACGTCTGGCCGAAGTGGGTCCGCTCCGGCGAGCGGGGCGAGTTCCGGTGCCATGGCACGGAGCCGTATCGCCTCAGCCTGTGGCGCTACGGGCGGGAGAAGGAGCTGGTGCGGCTCCTCGGCTGGTTCGACGAGCACGGCCCGCTGGCGACGATGCAGATCACGCCGGACGGCGACTACTCCCAGACCGGCGCGCAGTGGAATAAGCGGGGCTACGGCAGCCCGCACCACACCCAGTTCGCCACGGCCCCGGAGCGCTCCGGCCTCTACTACTTCGAGATGGAGACGGAATCCGGCGACTTCTTCTCCTTCCCCTGGGTGGTGGCCCCGGCGCAGCCGTCCGCGCCGATCGCGGTGCTCGGCTCCACCAACACCTGGAACGCCTACAACAACTTCGGAGGGCGCAGCCATTACATCCACGCGGTAGGGCTGCCGCCGACGCCGACGGTGAACGCGCGGCTGGACCTCCGCCGCTACCAGGCTTCCGGGGCCTACCCGGAGTGGCAGTTCCCCGACGACTCCTACCTGCCGCTCTCCTTCGAGCGGCCCGAGCCGGGTAACCTCATCCCGAAGGGCACGCAGGTGACCGACCCGATCCGGGGCCGCCAGGGCTGCCACCTCGCCCCCGCCGAATGGCGGCTGCTGGGCTGGCTGGAGCGGGAGCAGCTCGGCTACGACTTCTACGCCGAGCACCACCTCCACTCGGGCGAGCTGGACCTGGACGCCTACCGCGTGCTGATCCTCTCCACGCACCCGGAGTACTGGTCGCGAGCGATGTACGAGCGCGTGAAGGACTGGGTCTTCCACCGCGGCGGGCGGCTGCTGTACCTGGCGGGCAACGGCCTGAACTGCGAGGTCGAGTTCCTGGACGACGCCACCATGCGGTGCAAGAGCCAGGTGATCGCCCGGCCGGGACGTCCGGGCACGGCGGACCCGGTGGACCCGGACCTGCACCACGACAGCCGCTTCGGCCGAACCGTGGAGTCGGAGGCGAGCCTGCTGGGGGTGGTCTTCACTGAGCCGGGGATCATGACGTCCGCGCCCTACCAGGTGCTCGATGAAGCCCACTGGATCTTCACCGGCACCGGCCTGAGGAACGGGGACGTCTTCGGCACCGAGAGCCTGCACGAGCGAATCCACGGCGGCGCCTCCGGGCACGAGACGGACAAGATGAGCGCCAGCTCCCCGCCGGGCACGCAGCTCCTGGCACGCGGTATGAACCCGGAGAACGGCGGCGGGGAGATCATCTACCACGAGCAGCCGGGGGGCGGCGCGGTGTTCTCCGTGGGCTCCATCACCTGGCCCGCGTGCGTGCTGGTGGACGAGCACGTCTCCACCATCACCCGCAACGTCATCGAGCGGTTTCTAGAACCTTGAGCAAGCCATGAGGAAGATCACCGACGACGAGATCCGGTTCTTCGACGAGAACGGCTACGTCATCTGCCGCGGCGTGGTTCAGGGTGAGGAGCTGGAGACGTTCCGCAGTGAGTCCGGGCGGCTGATTGAAGAGATCCTGTCCGGCGGGCCGGCCGCGAGCCTGTGCAACCGGGGGCCGGAGGGGATTCCCTACTACCTCAACTACCTGCACGCCAACCCCAACCGCTTCTCGCTGCGGCTGCTGGCGCACCCGTTCGTCGGCGATCTGCTGACACGAATGGTGGGGCCGGACTTCATCCCCTGCTACGAGTCGCTGGTCTTCAAGCTGCCGGACAACGGCTCGTCCGTGCCGTGGCACCGGGACGGGATGTCCCAATCCGGCGACGAGCGGATCTTCAACATCGATCTCTACCCGGACCGCTCCACGGTGGAGAATAGCTGCGTCTGGGTGATCCCCGGCAGCCATCTCTGGGAGCACGAGCGCGCCATGGAGCTGGTGAGGCGCGGACGCGAGACCTTCGACCTCCCGGACGCCGTGCCGGCGGAGATGGCGCCGGGCGACGTGCTGCTCCACCACGTGAAGGTGCTCCACGGCAGCACCGTCAACCAGAGCCGGGAGCTGCGGCGCGTGGTCTACTTCGATAACCGCGCCTGGAGCTGGAACGAGCGGTACCGGTGGTACGCCCCGGAGGTGCTGGAGAAGCGGTGCCGGCTCTACCAGTACGCGCTCCACCAGCGAGCGACCGATCCCTACGCCGAAGACGACGAGGTGTTCGATTACTCCCCTCCGCCCGGGCTGCCGCGGTGGGAGCCGGGTGAGCCGATCGACCTTCACGCAGCCCGGGTTACTCCGGACGGTCGGCCCGCGTAGAGAACCAGTTGGTGCTCCCCACGCCGCCCCAGTTTCCCGGGTCCGGTTTGAGAGACGTAAAGCAAAAGTGATGGCCCGAGCCAACGATCGCCTCGAAGCCGATCCCCTCCGGATGCACGACGGCAATCGGGTCCCCGGTCCCCGGGTAGGATTGCCAGCGGCACTCGAACCGGTAGCTTCCGACGGTAAGCTGTACCGGGCTTATCCAGGCGATGAGCAGCAGCAATCCGGCCAGCAGTACCGGGAACAGCGCTGTCAGCAGCGCCACCGTCAGCCAGCGGAGCCGCCGCCCGGCCTTCGGCTTCCGCTTGTCGTCTCGTTCCGAAAGGATCGGCATCGGAGCTCACCCCATTTGAACGAACAGCCACGTACGGGTGAAGCATCTACCCCGAGGTTCAGGTCCGTCC
>JAJFMS010001028.1 GCA_020696885.1 Armatimonadota bacterium
AAAGCCGTCGCCGGGGCGAGCCAGGACGGTCGGCAGGCCGGGCTCCACCGGATCGCCGGGCCGCAGCCAGTCGCCGCGCACCAGGAGCTGCGTGGGCGGCGGGGTGGCGTCCTGATCGTAGAATGCACGGATCTCCGGCAGCACGATCCGCTTGCGCGTCTCTCCCGCCCGCTCCGCCGCGATGACCGCGACCTTCTGCTTCAACTCCGGGAATGCTGCTTCGAGCGCCGGCATGGCGGGCTCCACCAGCGTGCGGTAGCGGGCTACCAGCGCCTTCTGCTCGGCGGTGCGCTTCGGCTCCTCGATGCGCGCCGCCAGCAGCAGGGCGGCACGTTCCGCTTCCGGAACGGCGCCGCTGTTCGCCTCCAGCGACTTCAGCCGGAACTCGTTCGTCACGGCGACCTGCTGCTGGTTGAGCCGCGCGAGCGCGGCCTCCACCGCGGCGTTGACCTCTTTCGCGCGCTGCTGTTCCTCGGCCGTGGCCGCGATGATCTGGCGGCGGTTGGTGGGCAGCAGCGTGCCGCGCGGCCGGACCGCCGGGGTGAACAGCCCCTGGAGTCGATAGTAGTCCTTCTGGGAGAGCGGCTCGTACTTGTGGTCGTGGCACCGCGCGCACTGCACCGTCAGCCCCAGCGTGGTGGACATCACGATGGTCTGCGTGTCGTGCAGCATCCGGTACTGGTACTCGCCGAACTGGTGGGGGTTGAAGTCGTCCCGCGTGCCGTCCACGGCCGTCCGGAGGAAGCCGGTGGCGGCCAGGGTGTCGACCAGTTCCGGCGTAAAGACCCTGGCGTGCCGGTAGTCGCTCAGCTCATCGCCGGCGATCTGCTCGCGCAGGAACTGGTCGTACGGCTTGTCCGCGTTGAACGCGCGGATCACGTAGTCCCGGTAACGCCAGGCGTTGGGCCGGATCCGGTCTTCCTGCAGCACCCCTTCGCTGTCCGCGTAGCCCGCAGCATCCAGCCAGTGCCGCGCCGCGCGCTCCCCGTAAGCAGGAGACGCCAGCAGCCGGTCCACCAAGCGGTCGTAGGGACCGGGGGTTGGGTGTTGGGTGTTGGGTGTTGGGGGGAGGGACGGTTCGGCGGCGCACTCGCGGACGAAGGCCTCGACCTCCGTAGGGGTCGGCGGCAGGCCGGTGAGGTCGTAGGTGACGCGCCGGATCAGGGTGCGTGGGTCCGCCTCCGGGGAGTAGGTCAGGCCCTGCTTCTCGAGCGCGGCGAGGATGAAGTTGTCGATCGGGTTGCGGACCCGCGCCGCCGCCTTCACCATCGGAACCGCCGGGCGGCTCGGAGAGCGGAACGCCCAGTGCCCCTGCGTCGCCGCACCCGGGGCGCCCGCGCGGATCCAGCCGGCAACGGACTTGAGCTCTGCCGCGGAGAACCGGCCGCCGCCCTTGGGCATCCGCCCATCCACCAGCATCTGGTACAGCAGGCTCTTCTCCGGAGCGCCCGGAACTACCGAAGGCCCCGAGTAACCGCCTTCCAGCAGCGCTCCCGCCGAGGTGACGTCCAGTCCCGCGTTCGGCTGCCCCGCGCCGTGGCACCCGAGGCATTTCCGCTGGAAGAGCGGCAGCACGTCCCGCTCGTACGAGACCGGAGGCCGGACGGGGGCCACGGGCGCAGCGGCCCGGGGAGCCGTGAGCGCCGCTGCCGGCAGGAGAGCCAGGAACCCCGAAATCACTAGCGCTGCCCGCCCTGGCTCGCCGCAGCGCAGCCGCTGCACTCTCTGTCTGGCTCTGGAACTTGGCATCTGGGTACTCGGGGTTCGGGCATGCTTCACAGGCTGTTTGGACACCCGCTGTGCCGTGGCGTTTCACCGATTGGACGCACCGCAGTGCCGTGCTGGTTTCAAATCTGCACATCGGGGCGATGAACCCGCTAAGGGACCACCAAGTGGACCCGAGCAATGACAGGCGTGGGTGAACCGCCTGCAACGAAGGGAGCAGAGATGAGGATTGTCGCTTTAATCGCGCTTGCCGCGACGGTGATACCGGCCGCCGCTCATGCCGGAGAGTGGGACGACTGGGGGCGGGCCTGGAACCGCCGCTACCAGAAGCGGACACTGGAGCCGCACGGTAATATCCGCGGGCATCTGGTGGACGCGTCTGGTCAGGGCCTACCGGGGCTCGTCGCCCTCCGCACGCCGGACGGCGCCGTGATCTCCCAGACGCATGCGGTCTCGATCCAGGGCGGGCTCTTCGATATCGGCCGCGTGGCCCCGGGCCGCTACGTGCTCACGGTGACCTCCCTGGGACCGTTCATCACGGACATGGCCCGTCCCGCGCCGATGGAGATCACCGTGGACGCGAAGCGCACGGTGCGGCCGGTGCTCACGGCGGTGGCCGGACGCCCGTAACTTCGACCTCCGACGAACGTGGGGACTGGTAGGGGCGGTGACCAGCCGTCCCTGCCAGACACTCACTGACCCTGCTTCGGAACGGTTGAGCACTTTACCGCAAAGACGCGAAGGGCGCAGAGGGTCGCAAAGAGAGGGGCATAGGACGGTGCCCGATCCCACAGTGCGCTGATGTATCCAGGTCCGCAGAGAGCGTCTGCCAATTACATCGTGACAAGGGACTTCCACCAGTCCCAGGCCGGGCCGACACGGAGGTCCGGCCCTACGCGGCCTGGCAGGGAGTGCGTACGACCCGACGCTGGTAGCGCCCCCATGCGTCGCACTTGCCAGTCCCCGTCGCCCCTCATCTGCGTCCATCCGCGTTCATCTG
>JAJFMS010001029.1 GCA_020696885.1 Armatimonadota bacterium
CGCTACGGGGTAACGGTGGGCATCGTCGCCAGCTCCGCGTTCTTCGCCATCCTGCACCCGCAGCTTCCCCTGGGCTTCCTGCCGATCGCTCTCCTCGGCGCCACATTCTGCGCCCTGTACGAATGGCGCCAGTCCCTGGTGCCCGGAATGATCGCCCACGCCTTCAACAACGGGCTGGCGTTCATGATGCTGAGCTTGATCTTCCCGATGCGGAGCTAACTTAGTGGCTGGTGATTGGTGGCCCGTGGCTAGTTGCCGAGAAGGAGAGTGGCGCCTCTCACTAACCACTAATCACCAGCCACTAACCACTAGAGCGTGATACAGAGAGAAAACGCGCGTGTGCTCGACCGGAGGGTCGGGCATTCCGATTCGACCAGCGCCGTTTGGGCATGGTCCGTCTACTTCGGTGGCAGGTTGCCTTTTGGAAAGCCATGGTTCTGCACGCACAGCTTAGCGACTGGCGGCTATCTGCCGGGGAAGGTCCGGGACCGGGACCGTCGGAAGGCGACCGCTCCCAGCCGGAGCGCCTGTCGCGGCGTCTCGGCGGGGCGGTCCTCATCATCGAAGACGATGAAGCAATCCGGGAGACGCTGGCCGACATCCTCCAGTATGAAGGCTACTCGGTCATCACCGCCTGCGACGGTCGAGACGCGCTCCTCCGCCTTTATGGCGGGGCACCGCCCGCGCTGATCCTGCTGGACCTGATGATGCCGCGTATGAACGGTTGGGAGTTCCGCGCGGAACAGCTTCAGGCGGCGGAGCTGGCCTCCATCCCGGTGGTCGTCCTTTCGGGTGCTCACGACGGCCGTCGCCAGGCCGTGCTGCTGAGCGCCACCGGGTTCATTCCCAAGCCGATCGAGGTGATTCGCCTGTTGGAGGTGGTCCGGCATCACTGCGGTTAGCGCCCCGGTTAGCGTGGTGGAACGCCCTCGACAACCGGCCGTGCGGAAACTCGTTAGGTGGGGATCAGGCAGGTGCCTGGGTAGAGACACCTGGCAGGGTTAGTCGAAGGTCCACATCGAGGAGGACGGGAGAATGCTTGGAGGGCTGGTTACTGGGGGGCAGCAGGTAACGCTCGGGGTCGTGGAGATCCGGCACCGGCGCACGGACGGCGTGGTGTTGCTGCGAC
Organism: Armatimonadota bacterium; assembly: GCA_020696885.1. The sequence continues at coordinate 1,130 of JAJFMS010001029.1, forward strand.
TCGACTCCTTGTCACTCGACGGCGCCGATCTCACCGGCATGACGCTGCGCGGGGCGAACCTGCAGGGCGCTTCATGCCTCCGCACGAACTTCCGCCGCGCCGACATGGAAGGCGCGGACCTCTCCGGGGCGAACCTCCGCGAGGCGAAGCTGTGCGACGCCATTCTCTGGAACGCGGACCTCTCCCGGGCGGATCTGTCCGGCGCGGACCTTTCCGGCGCCATCCTCCTCGGCGCGAAGCTGAGCGACATCGTCTACGACGACGATACGCTCTGGCCGGACGGCTTCGACCCCCAGAAGTCGAAGGCGGGGTAGCTGGCCCACCGCTCGCCTGAGCACCGTAGGCAGCCCCCTCGCGGGGCGTTCGCTAGGGACGCGCCCCGCTTGGGCCAGCCGCCCGCCGTGCTAACCGCCATCCGTCAGAACTGCGTCAGGTGAACGGTTAGCGGCAGCGTCTACCCCACGATCATCCGGAGGGTCGAGAGGAAGTGCTCGATGTCCTCCGGCGTGTTGTAGCCGTGCACGGAAACCCGGATGCGGCCGGCGCTGTGCATCACCTGGATGCTCTGCGCCTTGAGCCGTTCGAAGACTTCCTCCATCTGCGGGTGCCGGAACGCGATGATCCCGGCCAGGCTTTCCCGCTCCCGGGGCGTGATCACTTCCACCGGAAGCTGTGTCAGCTCGTCGAGGCAGTGCTCGAGGAGCGGCTGGGCCGTCTCGTAGATGGCGTCCACGCCCACGCCGGTGAGGTAGTCCAGGGCGGCCCGAATGGCATAGATCGCCGGGAAGTTCGGCATCCCCGCCATGAAGCTGGCCGCGCCCGGCTTGCTCCGCGCGGGGTCGCCCGCGTCGCCGGTGAACGGTGACTCCAGGTTGAACCAGCCGCCCGCGGGCGAGGTCCACTCCGCCGTGCGCGCCGCCGGCACGCCCACCAGTCCCCCGCCGTGCGAGGCCATGATCCACTTGTGCGTGCTGCTAATGATCAGGTCCGCGCCGCGCAGGTCCAGCGGGATGCGGCCCAGCGCCTGTGTAACGTCCAGCGCCAGCAGCGCGGGGGAGTGGGCGCGCACCGCCTCCACCACCGCCGGCAGCGGAATGGTGAACCCGTTGAAGTAGCTCACCAGCGAGGTGGACACCAGCCGGGTGCGAGGCCCCAGCAGCGGCACCAGGTCTTCCACGCGCAGGGCGCCTTCGCGCGCGCGCCACACTCGCACTGTGGCCGGAGAGCCCTCCTGCAGCCACGGGGTGCGGCCGGCGGGGAAGTCCAGGTCGTTCACCACCACTTCATCACCCGGCTGCAGGCGCAGCGCCAGCGCGGCGAGGTTGAACGCCTCGGAGCTGTTGGAGCAGATCCCCACCTCCGCCGTCGTCAGCCCGAACAGGCCGGCGGTGGCGGCGCGGGCCGCATCCAGCTCCAGCATGTGGTACTCCCGGCCCGCGGAGCCCATCTGCTTGTGGTCGAAGTACGTGGCGAGCGCCTCGCCGACCGGCAGCGGCGGAACCCCCTCCGCGGCCGTGTTGAGGTAGGTCATCCGCGCCAGAGTCGGGAAGTCACGGCTGCGGTGTGCGGCATCCAGCATGGGTCGGTGCTCCGTGGCGACTGGTCGCAGAGAGCAATTGAGGCCGAGGACGACAGTAGACCCCAGGCTCGTGGCGAGCCTGGGGCCTCTGCAGGGTAGCGCGGCCTCATCGAAAGGCGGATCCCCCTGACCCGACCCCCAACTCGGCGCCAGCGTTAGCCGCCCGGAATACGCGGGGGGCCCAGCGCCAGCATCCCGATGGAGCGAGTCTGTACCCGGATGGCGGGCGCGTTCGGGGCGTCGAATGCCTGGCCGGGTCCATAGGCGGTCATCGTGAG
>JAJFMS010001030.1 GCA_020696885.1 Armatimonadota bacterium
CTGTGCGGGCTTCAGGCGCTGGGGATCGGCGGTATCAACTGCACCATCCCGCACAAAGAAGCGCTGCTCCCCCTGATGGACGAGCTGTCGGAAGAAGCGGCCTTCATCGGCGCGGTCAACACCGTGGTTTTCCGGGAAGGGCGGCGGATCGGCTACAACACGGACGCGCCGGGGTTCCTGGCTTCGCTCCGGGCGGAAGGGGCGGATCCGGCGGGTAAAGCGGTGCTGGTGTTGGGAGCAGGCGGATCGGCCCGGGCGGTGATCGTGGCGTTGGCGAGATCGGGAGCGCGGGTTACGGTGGCAAATCGCACCGTTGAACGGGCGCAGGAACTTGCCGAGCAGCTAAATGCGAAATTTCATGCGAATCTGGTCGAAAGCATCGAGCTTCGATCGGAGGTGCTGGGAGAGGTGGTCGGCGCGGCCGACATCATCGTCAACACAACCTCGTTAGGAATGAGCCCGCACCCGGACGGGATGCCGGACCTGCCGGTGGACCGGATCCGCCCGGATGCCTTTGTTTACGATCTGATTTACAACCCGCTAGAGACACGGTTGCTGCGCGAGGCGCGGCGGCGGGGAGCGCGGGGAGCGCACGGAGCGGGGATGCTGGCACGGCAGGGCGCCCTGGCCCTGGAGTTGTGGACCGGTTGTCCCGCACCGGCGGAGCTGATGGAACAAGTGATCCTGGGGACGCTGACGCCGAGCGGTTCAGCGGTCCAGCGAGAAGGGTGAAACGGGTCCGGTTGAACGGGACTCCGGGACGCAATCACGAAATTGTCGCGAGCAGGATGGTGCGGTAATCTATGGCCCAGATGATGAAGCGTGATATCGGCGATGTCCTGCTCCAGGGAAAGGTGATCTCCCAGGAGCAGTTGAACCAGGCGCGGGAGATCCAGCAGCGCACGGGCGCCGATCTGGGAAAAGTCTTCGAGGACCAGGGTGTCAACCCGTTCCATATCCTCCAGGCCAAAGCCCACCTCGCGGGGATGCGAGCGGTTGACCTGACGAAGAACAACCCGGAGATGAGCGCCATTACGCTCATTCCGGCGCATACCGCCCAGCGCCACCAGGTGGTTCCGATCACCCGGATGAAGGATCAGACCGGCCAGGAAGTGCTGGTGTTGGCGCTGGCGGACCCGTCCAACATCATGGCGGTGGACGACGTGCGCATGGCCTGCGGGCTCAAGGTGCAGCCGGTGCTGGTCTCCCCGGAGCAGATCGCGGACGCGCTCACGAAGTTCTACTCGGGCACTGACTCGGGCTCGTCGAACTCGCCGGCGGCCGTGGAGCAGCACACCCCCGCGGACTTGATGGACATCGGGTCCATCAACGCGATGGTGACCGAATACGGCCCGGTGACCGGCGGAGATGACAGCGGGGCGCCGGATGAGTCCGACCTCGTGCAGGGTCCCATCATCCGGATCGCGCACGCCGTGATCCAGCAGGCCGTTAGCGCGGGCGCCTCGGATATCCACATCGAGCCCGGCGCGCGCACCGTCCGGATCCGCTACCGGATCGACGGCGTGCTCCATGAGACGATGCAGCTACCGAAGCACATCCACCCGCCGCTGGTCTCCCGCTACAAGATCATGTCCGACATGAACATCGCCGAACGGCGGGTTCCCCAGGACGGTCGTATCGGGATCAACTACCAGAACAAAGACTACGACCTCCGCGTGAGCTGTCTGCCGACGCTGCTGGGTGAGAAGATCGTAATGCGAATCCTGGATAAGGGTAGCGTTATGATCGGCTTGAATAAGCTGGGCTTCTTCCCCGACACCATGGCCCAGCTCGAGACGCTCTTCACGCAGCCGAACGGGATGCTCCTGGTCACCGGGCCCACCGGTTCCGGCAAGTCCACCACGCTCTACTCCGTGTTGAACCGCATCAACTCGATCGAGCGAAACATCATGACGGTCGAAGACCCGGTCGAGTACCAGCTACCCGGCATCAGCCAGGTGGCCGTGGCCCGAAAGGCCGGTCTTACCTTCGCCACCGCCCTCCGCTCCTTCATGCGGCAGGACCCGGACATCATCATGGTCGGAGAGATCCGCGACCTGGAAACCGCTGAAATGGCGATCCAGGCGTCGCTGACGGGCCACCTTGTGCTTTCCACCCTGCACACGAACGATGCTCCCTCGTCCATCACCCGACTTGTTGACATGGGTGTGGAGCCGTTCCTCGTTTCCGCCACCCTCATCGGGGCGCTGGCCCAGCGGCTTGGCCGCCGGATCTGCGATAACTGCAAAGAGCAGATCGACGTGCCCGCGGACTCGCTGCGCCGCCTGGGCTACCAGGCCAAGAGCGAAAACGAGATGGTGCCGCTCTGGCAGGGCCGGGGCTGCGAGAAATGCCGCAACACCGGCTACAAAGGCCGCTTCGGCATCCATGAGATGATGTTGGTCAACGAAGAGATCGCTGACCTGATGGTGCGCCGCGCCCCCGTGTCCGAAGTTCGGAACGCAGCCAAGGCGAACGGCATGAAGATGCTCAAGGACGACGGCCTGCGCAAGATCCTCGCCGGCACCACCACGCCCGAAGAAATCGCTCGCGTCGTCTTCACGGGCGGTCACTAGTTACAGAAAGGGAGCCCTCTCTTGTCACAGCCGGGTTACCAACCGCCGCAGCCGGGGCAGCCGCAGGGCCAGCCCCAGGTACCGGGACAGATTCCTGCCGTTCCTCGCCCCGCGGCGCCGCGGCCGATGTCGCTCGACGAAGCCCACATCCGACGGTCACCTCACCCCACTGCCGTACGAGCGGATGAGCGTGCAGGACACGCAGCGGATGTGCTACGACATCCTCACGGATGAGCAGATCCAGCGGTTTGAGAGCACGCTCGAGCTGGACTTCTCGTATCAGGTGCCCCGGCTCGCCCGGTGGCGCGTAAACATCTTCAAGGAGCGCGGCAACCTCGCCGCGGCGCTCCGGCGGATTCCGCAGCAGATCCCCACCCTGGAGGAGCTGCAGCTTCCCAACGTGCTCCGGGAGATCGCGAACAAGCCCCGCGGCCTCATCCTCGTCTGCGGCCCCACCGGCTCCGGGAAGTCCACCACGCTCGCCGCCATGATCAATCAGATCAACACGGAGCGCAGTGAGCACATCCTGACCATCGAAGACCCGATCGAGTTCGTGCATCCGCACAAGTACAGCGTGGTGGCACAGCGCGAGCTGGGGATGGATACCAAGAGCTTCGGCGCCGCGCTGAAGTCTGCCCTTCGCGAAGACCCGGACGTCATCCTCGTGGGTGAAATGCGGGACCAGGAAACCATGCAGCTCGCCGTTACCGCGGCGGAAACCGGCCACCTGGTGTTTGCCACGCTCCACACCAACAGCGCCTCG
>JAJFMS010001031.1 GCA_020696885.1 Armatimonadota bacterium
GTAGCACAGGGCGCGACGTTGGCGCGAAACGCAGGCCGCCTCTCGAACGAGAGGCGGCCTGCGCTGACAATGGCAACATCCCGGCTGCCAGCAACCCCACCTGTACCGGGAAGCGCAGAGGTGCGATTGCAGGAGTCCCGCTGTCAGGCGGACGGACGGTGGCCCCTACGCTCACCCTTCGAAGGCCGGCCTGACAGTCGGACTCCTGGCAATCTAGCGGAGGGTCCGCGAATGGCCGAATTGGATCTTATCCATCATCTGCGAGACTACTTCGCGGACTTCCGGTTCGCCGGGTCCGTGGTGAGCGGGAAGTCATCCGTGCGGAACGGGGTGGCGGGCAGGCCGTCTTTGTTCCACAGGTTCACCACCGGGTAGTCCGCCCACCCGAAGCGCACCGCCACCGGCTCGGCCACGTTGCGGCTCCAGACGATCACGCGGTCGGCCTGGATCTCCGCCATGGCGGGAGTCCAGGCGCGGTCCCGGCCGCAGATGGTGAAGCCCTTGAGCGGACCGTCCTGCGCGAAGAGCCCGCTTCCCACGTTCTTGAACTTGAGCACGATCCGGCCGCCATCGACTTCCATCGCTTCATACTCGGGTCCGGAGCCGACCCCCTTCTCCCCGTAGGCCAGCCGCAGCGCCTGCAGCGCCAGCCGGGCGCCGACCGGCTCCTTCCGCGTGGGATGGATGTCGTCCTGATCGCCCACGTCCGTAATCACGGCCATGCCGACCTTTGGCAGCACCTTCGTGGCCAGGAGCTGCGCTTCCCGGAGCTCGGCCCAATCGCTCTCCTGCGGCTGCGGCGAGATCTTCTTGAACGGCGCGAGCTGCACCCCGATGAATGGGAAGTTCTTGCGCTGCCACTGGTCCCGCCAGTTCTGGATCATCGCCGGGTAGAGCGCGCGGTACTCGTGGGCGCGGCTGGCATTGGATTCGCCCTGGTACCAGATCGCGCCACGGATGGCATAGGGCACCAGCGGGTAGATCATCCCGTTGTAGAGGCACGAGGGCCGGCGGGGATTCTCCGGGCCGTACGGCTGCTGCGGTGCACGGGGCGGCGTGGCGCCCTGCTTTCGAGCGGCGGCGGCCGCCTCGCGGTACTTTGCCACTGCGGCGTCGTACTGCTCTTTCGCCTGCGGGTAGTTCTTCACCGCCTCGGCGTACGTGTTCAGGATGTTCTTGAATTCCGGGTTGGCGGCGAGGGTTTCCTTGCTGGTCCACGCTTCGGCCGGAGTGCCGCCCACGGCGGACTGAATCAGCCCCACCGGCACGCCCAGCGCCTTCTGGAGGTCGCGGCCGAAGAAGTAACCCACGGCGGAGAACTTCCCGGCGGTGTCCGGCCCGCACTCCACCCACTGGCCCTTCACCTCGGTTACCGGCGTGTCGGAGGGGTTGAAGCCCACCTGGAAGAGGCGCAGCATCGGGTTCTTCGACTCCGCGATGTGCCGGGAACCGGATGCGGCCCCGCTCAGCGCGAACGCCATGTTGGACTGTCCGCTGCAGACCCACACCTCGCCCACCAGCACGTTGGGGACCTCGACCGTGTTCTCGCCCTTGACGGTCAGTTGGAACGGCCCACCGGCGGTGAGGTTCTTCAGCCGCGCCTTCCAGGTGCCGTCCTTGTCCCCGACGGCGGTGACCGTCTGGTCCTGGATCTGGACGGTCACTTGCTCACCCTTGGCGGCGGTGCCCCACACCGGCACTTCGGTGTTCCGCTGCAGCACCATGCCGGAGGAGAAGAGCGGGTTCAGCTTGACCTCGGCCGCCGCCGGGGAGGCGCCGCAGAGGAATAGGGAGAGCAGCGCGGGGGCTGCGAGGGTTAGTCTTGACATCGTTTGGTTACCATTTCGCTCTGGAGGGAGGCCCGCCCGCCCCTGGTCTCATACTCACCGAACACCCACTCAGGCCGGCGCCTGGAATACCGGCACGAACTCACTGCGCTCCACCAGTTCCCGGTAGCGGGCCTCGAACGGCTGCTCCTGCGCCCGGGTGGGACCGTTCCGCACATCGTGACCCATGTCCACCCGGTCCGGGTAGTGGCTGTAGATCATGATCCGCCGGGGCTTGCCGGAGGTGTTGGAGCGGGAGTTGTGCACCAGGAGCGCGTGGAAGAGCATCACGGATCCGGCCGGCGCCAGGATGTCCACGCCGCCCTCGAAATCGATCAGGCCGCGCTCCACCTGCAGGCCGATGTCCACCGCCTCGTGCTCCAGGTGCCGCACGTGGCTCCCGGGCCACACCCGGATCGGACCGCTTTCCGGCGGGCAGTCGTCCAGCGAGATCGCTGAGGAGAGGATATCCTGAGGGTAGTTCTGTACCCGGTAGTAGGCCCAGTCGTTGTGCACGGGGAACCGGTCGTCCAGCGGCCGAACCGCGATACCGCCCACGCGCTCCGGGAGCGGCTGCTTGTAGTTGAGCTTCTCCTCCATCAGAATCGGTTCGTGGCCCATGATCTGGCGCATCGGTTGGAGGAGGCGCGGGTCGTGGGAGACCTCCGTGAGGTAGTCGGAGAGGTCGTTGATCGGCTGGATCTTCCGCACGATCTGCGTGCCGCCGGGGAGCTCGCGCCAGTCCAGGCGGCTGCTGCACCGCTCCAGCGCGACGGAGGAGTTGAGGATCAGCTCCAGGATCCGGTCGGCCTCGGAGCGCATCCGGGCGATCTCGTCCGTTTCGAAGACCGACGGAAGTACGAGATAGCCCTCGGCTTGGAACTGCTCGGG
>JAJFMS010001032.1 GCA_020696885.1 Armatimonadota bacterium
AACAAGACAAACAATTACACAAAAACACGCTCATCCGATCAAAAAACCTGCGTGGTGTCCACGAACAGCTCCACCGGGGTCGCACTCCGAGCGACCGCCTCCGCCACCTCGTCGATCGGCACGGTGCCCAGCTCGCCGGTGTCGTAGCCGGAAATGGCCAGGAGCACCACGCCCGTTGCCGGTCGCGAGTACACGAAGCTGCAGTGCTCGCCCCACAGTCGCACGCTGCCGTCTCCATGCGACTTCCGACCGGCGGAGTTCGCCGGCTCCTCGACCACGGTGCCCGGTGGGAGGTGCCTGAACCCCGGCACGACCCGGGTGATCGACTGCTCGAACTCCTCCAGGTCGGACTGGATCGCCATCAACGTTCCGGTGCGGGAGAAGTGCTGCACCACCGAGACGGCAAGCTGCACCGGCTTCGAGCCCACCAGGATGCTCACGCGGCTAAGGGAGCGGTGGTTCGCCACGAACCAGGCGGTCCAGGCGTCGGTCACGCCGCTGGGCACTTGCGAGGTGGCGCGCGTGTCCACGAAGAGCGCCAGCGGCTGCCGGAACCGCCGGATCTCCGCCTCCAGCTCCTCGAACGGCGCGCTGCCCAGGTCGCCGGTGTCTTCGCCGGAGATCACCAGCAGCAGCACGCTCGGCCGGAGCCGGACGAACACGAAGGTGCAGGTGGCGCCGCGCAGGCGGATGGAGCCATCTCGCAAGGTTTCTCGCTGAATCATCGGGCGTCTCCCGTAGGGTGTGCGAAGCCATGGAGCAGGTGGTCGCCGATCTTCATTGCCAGCTCTTCCTCGGAGAAGCGCGAGCCTTCGAACAGCTTCCACATGGAGAAGATGAACCCCGGGCCCAGCAGCAGCCGGGCGGCGAAGGCGGGGTCTTCGCACCGGAGCTCGCCGGAGGCGGCGCCCTCCTGGAAGAGCCCCTCCAGACTCGCCACCGTGCCTCCGAACCGCGCGGTGAGGCCCAGCTCCTCCACGTGGCCGTCCATCAGGCAGCGATCCACCACCCGCATCAGGTCCGCCTGGTGCCAGAGCAGCGCAAGGTGACCCCGCACGAAAGCGCGCAGCCGCTCCGAAGCGCTCCCCGGCTGGGCTACCGTCTCCTCCACCATCCGGGAGAAGCCGTCCAGCCCCGTCTCCACGATCGCGGCATAGAGCGCCCGCTTCGACTCCCAGTAGTAGAACGGTAGCCCGCGGTTGACGCCGGCGCGGTCCGCAATCTCCGCGATTGCGGCGCCCTCGTACCCCTTCAGGGCGAAGAGCCGGGCGGCGGCTTCGAAGATCCGCTCTTTGGCCTCCGCAACCCCTTCCCTGGCGGCGGTTCTTCCCATCGTTCCCCCGGCGTTAATTAATCAAGTGATTAATTAATATCGCCAACGAGCGCTGCAGCAAACCTCCGCGGTGCTTGGCGCCGAGGAAAAAATACTCCGGCGCCGGTGTAATGCCGCGGCCGGGTTCGCATCCAGAAGAGACAGCACGCTGAAGAGCCGATCTGATCTCGAAAGGAGCCCCCGATGTCTCGCTGGATCAACCTACTTCGCCAGAGCCTGCGCATAGTGGCCGCGGCGGCCGCGCGGTGTCGCTGCAGGCGCGGGTGGGCAATCACTGCCCACACTGCGACGCCCTGTGGTGCAGCAGCTTGCCCAACGTGAAGAAGCTGGTCCTCGTCGTCTCCTTCCCGTGCCCTCCTCTCCACGAGGCGGAGCAGCGGGGCTTCCTCAGCCCCTTCGCCGGACAGGAGGGACTGTGCCCACTCCCGAACCTCCGGTAGTTTAGACCAGTCGAAGCGAGCCATGTCTCCCCGAGCGTAAAACAAGAGCCCCCGCCGACGACGGCGGGGGCTCTTGGTCATCAGATGGCTGGCGCCTAGCCGAACGGGCGCTGGTCGTTGCCGTGGTCCAGTGGGCTGGGGAGCTCCGTACGGCCCATCAGGTAGGCGTCCGCGCCGGCGGCGGCCTGGCGGCCTTCCGCAATGGCCCAGACAATGAGGCTCTGGCCGCGGGTCATGTCGCCGGCCACAAAGACGCCGGGGACGCTGGTGGCGCGGGTGACGTCCGACTTCACGTTGCCGCGGCCGTCCAGTTCCACGCCGAGCTGCTCGATCAGCGAGCCCTTCTCGGGTCCGGTGAAGCCGAGGGCAAAGAAGACGAGGTCCGCGGGCCAGATCTCCTCGGAATCCGGGATCGGCACGAACTTCAGCCGGCCGCCTTCGAACACCGTCTCCACCCGGGTGGTGCGGAGGGACTTCACGTTGCCCTCCTCGTCGCCCAGGAACTCCTCGGTGTTGATCTGGAACTCGCGCTTCAGGTCCGCCTCGTAGTGGGCTGGCTGGCTGCGGTTGTCCAGGGTGACCAGGTACTGCGGCCATGGGTTGTCGCCGGCGCGCTCGTCCGGCGGGCGGGAGACGATCTCGAACTGCGCCACGCTGGCGCAGCCCTGGCGGACGGCGGTGCCCAGGCAGTCCGCGCCGGTGTCGCCGCCGCCCACGATCACCACGTGCTTGTCCTTCGCATCGATGAGCGGCACCAGCTCACCGGCGTTGCCGAACGGCGGGGTCTGCTTTACCCAGAGCTGCCCGTCCTTCTCGACCACTTCCCCGTGGGCAAACCGGTTGCCGCGCGGGAGGTAGTCCATCGCCTGGTAGATGCCCTTCAGGCTCCGGCCCGGGATCGGAAGGTCGCGCGCCTGGGTGGCGCCGCCGGCCAGGAGGATCG
>JAJFMS010001033.1 GCA_020696885.1 Armatimonadota bacterium
GCCATCCGCCCGAAGGGCACCCGGCGCTGCCTACGATGTGAGAAGACCGTAGGCAGCCGCCTCGTGCGGCGTTCGATCACGGCGACTACCAGCGTTAACGGCGCACCCTCGCTTTCGGGGACGGGTGCCGCGATCGAACGGACCACGAGGGTCCTGCCTACCACGTACTCCCTCTCCCAGGGCTGTCTACTTCCCCACGCAGAAGCGGGCGAAGATCTGGCTGATCGTCTCCTCGGTCACCGTCTCGCCGGTAATCTCTCCCAGCGCTTCTGCCGCCAGCTTCAGGTCCAGCGAGATCGCCGCCTGGTCGAAGCCGGCTTCCGCGGCCTCGACGGCGCGATCCAGGGACTGCACCGCGGAGCGCAGCCGGGCCTGGTGCCGCGTATTGCTCACCCAGACACTCTCCGGCGCCAGGTCGCCGCCCAGCAGCGCTGCGGCCAGGGCCTCCTGAAGTGCTTCCAGACCTTCGCCGGTGAGCGCGGAGACCCGGAGCACCGGGACCGCCTCTCCCAGAAGGGCCGCCACCGAGCCGGCTGTGATGCGGTCTCCGTGGTCGATTTTGTTGACTACCACCGCCACTCGCCGTCCCGAAAGCTCGTGGGCGATCTGCTCGTCGTCCGCGGTCAGGCCGGCGGGCCCTTCGAGCAGCCAGACCACCAGGTCCGCCGCTGCTAGTTGCGCCCGCGTGCGCTCCACCCCCAGGGCCTCCACCGTGTCTGCCGTATCGCGCAGCCCCGCGGTGTCGATGGCGCGGACCGGGATCCCGCGCAGGTTGAGCGACTCCTCGATCACGTCGCGCGTGGTCCCCGGCACCTCGGTGACGATGGCGCGCGCCTCTCCCAGCAGGGCGTTCAGCAGGCTGCTCTTGCCCACGTTCGGCCGGCCGGCCAGCACCAGCGCCGCCCCTTCCCGGTACAGCCGCCCGGCGTCCGCGGTCCGGAGCAGGCGCTGGGCTCGCTCACGCACTCCGGCCGCGCGCTCCGCCAGCTCCGCGTCCGGCGGGGGCTCGACGTCATCCGGGAAGTCGATCGCCGCCTCGATCTCGGCCAGGAGGGTGATCAGCGCCAGCCGGAGCTCTGCGATCTCCCGTGAGAGGCGCCCGGAGAGCTGGCCCGTGGCGACGCGCAGCGCGGCGTCCGTGCGAGCGCGGATGATGTCGATCACCGCCTCGGCCTCGGCCAGGTCCAGGCGGCCGTTCAGGAACGCGCGTTGGGTAAACTCCCCCGGCTCGGCCAGCCGGGCGCCGCCCGCGATCAGCGCGTTCAGAAGCTGCGCCAGCACCAGGTTGCTGCCGTGGCACGCCAGCTCCACCACGTCTTCCCCGGTGTAGCTCCGCGGGCCCGCGAAGTACGTGAGCACGCAGTCGTCCAGCTTTTCCTCCGAGGCCGCGCGGCGCACGTAGCCGTACGTAACGCGGTGGCTGCGCGGCGCCTCCCGCAGCGGCACGCCGTCCGGGCGGCGGAACAGGCACAGGGCCCCCGCCAGCGCGCCCGGGCCGCTGGCGCGCACGATGCCGATCCCCGCTTCACCGGGAGCCGTAGCCACCGCGACGATCGTGTCTGCGGGTGTTGGGTGTTGGGTGTTGGGTGTTGCGTGTTGGGTGTTGGGGGATCGGATCTTTCTCATTCTCTTACTCGTTCTCTTACTCGTCCCACATCCGCTGCTCTCCTCGCAGGCCCGCCCACTCTATCACCGAACCCCAACCTCCTCGGCAGGGAGGGAAACGGGGTCCTGGAGGCCAAGGAAGCTATGGGTAGGTTCAGGTCTCAGCATGAGGCCTACCCGTTGTTGTGCGGTAGGACGAGGTCTCGATGCGGTTCCGGAACTTCACCACTCTTTTCTGCGGCCTGGCCGCGCTCCTCTTCGGAGCGGCTCCTTCTCACGCGGCAGGGCAGGCCCTCATTACCAACGGCCCGCTGGACCCGCTGGAAATCCAGTTGGTCGGAGCCGCGCACCCCGGTGCTGATTTCGTCTCGCTTACTCGCACGCAGGACGCTTTTTCCGCCGGCGCGCTGTTCCTAAAGCAGCGGATCTCCACCCGGGCCTTCCGCGCGGACTTCACCTTCCGGGTGGTGCCCACCCAGATCAACGGGGACCAGAGCGCGGACGGCTTCACCTTCGCCATTGCCGGCAGCCCCGCCGCAGTGGGCGGCAGCGGGCCCGGGCTCGGGTATTCCGCCATCGACGCGGGAGGCTTCGCCATCGAGTTCGATACCTTCAACAACGGCTCGAACTTCAGCGATCCGGACGGCAACCACCTGGGCCTCAACCTGCACGGCAACGTCAATTCTTACCACACGCAGCCGTTGAAGATCCCGATCGATGACGGTCTGTCGCACACTGCCACCGTCACCTATGAGGACACGATCGAAGGCGGTCACGTCACTGTGAGCGTGGACGGTGCGCTCTTTATGACGGTTACCGACCCGCTGATCGACGTGCCGGACGGCTACTTCGGCTTCACGGCGGCTACGGGCGCTCTGACGGCCGAGCACCGGATCGAGAGCTTCCGGCTCCTCACCGCCACCCCGGAGAGCACCGCGAAAGGGGAGGTCCGGGCCAACGCCGTGCTGGGCAGCACCATCAGCCCCAAGGCCATCCTGAAAGGGAAGGTAAAGGTCACCGCCAAAGCCGTGCAGAGCGGCCGGATGACCCTGACCTACCGCACCCGCCGCCCCACCCGTCACCGCATCGTGCCGGACTCCGTGGTGGTGAA
>JAJFMS010001034.1 GCA_020696885.1 Armatimonadota bacterium
TGGAGTGTTGGAGTAATGGGAATCAATCCCCAGCACTCCATTACTCCATCACTCCAGTACTCCGTCCCCTAGTCGAGGTAGATGAATTCGTTCAGGTTCAGGGCCACCAGGCAGTAGGAGGCCAGGGCGTCATCGGGCGAGAGCTTCTCGTCCTTCTCCAGCGTGCCGATCAGCTTCACGCCGCGGGCGACTTCGGCCTCGCTGGGCGCGCGCTGGAGCGTGCGGCGGAGGCAGAGCCGTACTCGCTCGTCGGTCTTGTCGCCGGCCTTCTGCTTCAGGAACGCGGCGAACACCTTCGCCTGGTCGTTGATCCACTGGCTGTTCAACATACCCAGCGCCTGGGTCGGCTGGGTGGTGGCGAACCGCGCGGAACAGCTGAAGTCCGTCTCTGGCCCGTCGAACCCGGCAATGATCGGCACCGTGAGGGAGCGCTTCACGTGGATGTAGACGCTCCGCCGGGCCTGCTCCTGGAGGCTGGACTTGCCCCAGTTCTCGCCCGGGCGAGACTGTCCCGCCAGCACCTCGGCGGGGATGTCCGGGTAGAAGCTCGGACCGCCCATCTTCGAGTTGAGGCTGCCGTTGACCGCCAGGATGGAGTCCCGGATCTCTTCGGCCTGCAGCCGCCGCATGCCGTAACGCCAGAGCAGCTCGTTCTCGGGGTCCTTCGCCAGCGCCTGGGTGTTGCCGGCGGAGCTCATCTTGTAGGTGTTGGAGAGCAGCATCAGGCGGTGCAGCGGCTTCAGCTTCCAGCCCAGACCGGACTGGTCCGCGCTGCCGGCGAAGGTGTCGGCCAGCCAGTCCAGCAGCTCGGGGTGCGTCGGGCGGTCGCCCTGGAACCCGAAGTTGCTGGTGGAGCGCACGATGCCGCGTCCGAAGTGGTACTGCCACACCCGGTTCACCATCACCCGCGCGGTGAGCGGGTTCTGCTTGCTCGCCAGCCACTTGGCCAGGGCCAGGCGACGGCCCGAGGTGTCCCCGTAGGGCACCGGCGCGAGGTCCGGCTCCGGCGGCGCCAGCACGGAGAGGAAGCCGGGGGTTACCGGATCGCCCTTGGCGTGCGGGTTGCCGCGCAGCAGGATGAACATGTCACGGGGCTTGGCGCCGACCTCGGTGACACAGAGCGCCGAATCCAGCGCGCTGGGGCGGAAGCGCCGGAGCCGGCCGCGCTCCTGCAGGAGGTTGCGGTAGCCGTCGAAGTCCGCCTGGGTGAGGAGCGCCGGGATCCGCTTGCGGAGGATATCCGGCCGGGCGTTTTCGTTGCGCCACTCTTCGCGCTCCACCGGGGAGAGATCCGGCAGCACGCGGCGCTCCACGCCGTCGATCTGGCGCTGGTTCTCCCGCATGCGACCCTGGTGGGCGGCGACCGCCTCCCGCTGCTTCACGATCTCCGCTTCGGGCGCGATCGGTCGGAGGGAGGCTTCCTGCACCGACTCGTCGCTGCGGATGCCGTATCGCTTCACGCCGCCGAAGAAGGAGAGGAACCGGTAATAGTCCTTCTGCGGCATCGGGTCGATCTTGTGGTCATGGCACCGGGCACAGCCGATGGTCATGCCCAGGAACACCTGGCCGGTGGTGCTGACGATGTCGTCCAGGTCGTCGTACAGCGCCTGCTCGGGGTCCACCGGCTCATCGTCCCAGATGCCGAGCCGGTAATAACCGGTGGCGATCAGGCGCTCCGAGGTCCGCTCCGGCAGCTCATCCCCGGCGAGTTGCTCGGTCATGAACTGGTCGTACGGCTTGTCCCGGTTGAACGCGTCGATCACGTAGTCGCGATAGCGCCACACGTGCGGCTTGGTGCCGTCCCGCTCGTAGCTGTTCGACTCGGCGTAGCGCACCAGGTCCAGCCAGTGGCGGCCCCACTTCTCGCCGTACTGCGGAGAAGCGAGGAGCCGGTCGATCACCTTCTCCCAGGCATTCGGGCTCTGGTCCTTGACGAATGCTTCCACGTCTTCGGCAGACGGGGGCAGGCCGATCAGGTCGTAGTAGGCGCGCCGGATGAGCGCGGCCCGCGGGGCGGCCGGGGCTGGCTGGAGGCCTTCTTTCTCGAGCCGCGCCAGGATGAACGCGTCGATGGGGCTCCGGGCCCACGCCGCATTCTTGACCTTCGGCAACTGGGGCCGTCGCACGGGCTGGAAGGCCCAGAACTTCATGGTCTCCGGGGTCACCTGGGGCGGACCGGAGTGGCCCTTGGCCTCGAGGTCCGCGTGCTCGCCGCCGGGCCACGAGAAGCCGGTTTGCGCCCACCGGTTGAGCACCGCGAGCTGCTTCGGGGGCAGCTTGCCCTGGGGCGGCATCCGCCGGCCCTGGAAGTGGACCGCCGTCATCAGGAGGCTCTCGGCAGGCTTCTGGAGGGAGATCGCCGGGCCGCCGGCGCCGCCCTTCAGGAGTGCCGCTCGGCTGGTGAGTCGGAGGTCGCCCTGCGGCTTCTCACCGGCGTGGCAGCCGAAGCACTTCTCCTTCAGGATCGGCTGCACTTCATCGAGGAACAGGCGATCCTTCGCCTCCGCGGTCAGCACCGGGCTCGCCGCGGGGCGGTTAGCGGCCGGTTTGTTCTTCGCCCCCGGTGCCGCGCTGGCGCCGAACGCCGCCATTCCCAGCAGTGTTCCGGCAACTGCGACGCCTGTCCCACTTCTCGACATCTTGCTTCTCCGCGGCTCCGCTTTCGGTAGTGATTACGGATACTGCTGCCGGATGCTCTCACCGATCCGTGAAGGCA
>JAJFMS010001035.1 GCA_020696885.1 Armatimonadota bacterium
CGCCGCCGCTTGTCGGATCAACGCCGCGCCAAGGCGCGCCCGCAGCGCTTCGGCCTCGCCGGGGTTGTAGTCGTACCAGCCGGCGTTGGTCTTGGCGCCCAGCCGGCCCTGTTCCACCAGTTGCGCCATAGACGGGCCGGGCTCCGCGTTCGCGGCGAGGTCCGGGAAGAGCACGCCGCAGATGGCGTGCAATACGTCCAGGCCGGCCAGGTCCGCAGTGCGGAACAGCCCGGTCACCGGCAGCCGGCGCCCGAAGCTGCCGCGGACCACGGCGTCGATGTCCTCGGGGCTGGCGACCCCACTCTCCACCAGCGCCAGCGCCTCCCGGAGCAGCGCGAACTGCAGCCGGTTGCCGATGAACCCGAGCACCTCCTTCCGCACGATCACCGGCTGCTTCCCCATCGCCTCGTAGAGCTCCCGGAGCGTCTCCAGCACCTCCGGATCCGTCTGCGGAGACGGGACCAGCTCTACCAGCGGGATCAGGTGTGCGGGATTCCAGTAATGCGCCACCAGGAACCGCTCCGGCTGCGGCGCGGCCCCGGCGAGCAGCGAGGGCATGAACGACGAGGTATTGCTGGCGAGGATCGCGTCCGGTCGCAGGTGGGGGCCGATTTGCGCATAGAGCGCGCGCTTGAGATCGAGGTCCTCCGATACCGCCTCGATGACGAGGTCGGCCTCAGCGACAGTGGCGACCAGCGTGTCGCACCACCGGATGCGGCCGAGCACCGCGTCTGCGGTCTCGGTTACGGAGCCGTGCTCCAGCAGGAGCGCCAGGTTCGCGCGCGCCGTCTCCGCACTGCGTGCGAGCTGTTCCCCGCGTGCGTCGGTGATGCGGACGGTCCGCCCCGCGAGGGCGAAGTCCAGCGCGATATTCGTGCCCATCAACCCGGCGCCGAGGACGGCCACCTGCCGGATGCTCATCGGTGCTCCTTTCCCGGTAGTCTTGGGGAGCGTTCCGCGAGAACCAGCCCGATCACCTGCCCCGGCTTAACGTGCGGTAACTGCGAGGTCTGCCGCCACCAGCCGGTGGTCCGAATGCCGGGTCTGGTGCGCGGTGACGCGGTGAGCTCGGAAAGCGCGGCTGGCCCAGACCTGGTCGATGCGGGAGATCGGGAGGTCGTTCAGCACTGTGTTGCCCCATCCTCGTCCTCCCTGTGCGAACGTGTCGGTGAGCCGGGGTGAGAGCATTCGCGGTACGGCGTCCCCGGCCGGGGCGTTGAAGTCGCCGCCCACGATCAGCGGCAGCCCGGGCGGCACGGTTTCCAGGTGACGCATTATGTCCCGCATCTCCGCCCGGCGAGCCCGGCGATTGGCGAGCTGCTCCTCCCAGCAGCCCGGCTGCCAGAGATCAAACCGGACCACCGGCGGAGTGAGCCGTAAGCTGATGACCTCGGCCTCGGCGCCAGCGGGGAGCCGCACCCGCGCAGCCACGAAGAACCGTTCTTGCCGGGCGGGGAGCGCCGGCGTTATCGGGCCGCGGGCCAGCACGGCGGTGTCCCAGCCGTAGCACACCCCCGCCTCCGCGCCGAACAGCCGGCGTGCTACGGCTCGCACTGCGGCTTCCTTCGGTACTTCCTGGAGCAGGACCACGTCCGGCCGGTAGGCTTCGACCTCCGCCGCGGCCTCCGGGAGACCACCGCCGCAGTTGAGCGAGACCACCCGCAGGGGAGCGCCGGAAGGGCGGGGGATGAGGGCGCCGGAGACGCCTCGGAAGAGGCTGGAGGGCTCTTCGGCAAACGCCAGGCTGAACGCCACCCAGACGCACAGCGCGGCAGCAGCCGGTCTGCCCCGGACCCGCCGCCACGTCAGGGCAGCGAGCACGATGACCGGGAGTGACCAGGCCCAGGCGGGGAAAAGCGTAACGGCCGCAGCCCGATCCGGGCGCAAGCCGTAACAGAAAGCGAGCAGCGCAGCCGCGACGATCGCCGCCAGGAAACACACGCCTAACAGCGTCTTATGGGGCTTGTGGGGACGAGGGACAGCAGCGGTCATTGCAGCATGAATGCGGCGTTGGGGACGCTTGTCGGTTGGATTTCAGGTTTCGCGCTTCCCCGTCTGCGTCCCGTTGCGTTCATCAGCAGTTAGCTAGTCCCTTCTTCGCGGCTCTCTGCGCCCTCCCATACGGGCAAGCTTGCGTCTCCGCGGTGAAATCCGGGAAGCACCCGGAGGAAGCACCCGGGTGACTGTCGAACAGGCGTTCCATGAAGTCATCAGATCTCAAGTGGGTCGGCGGCATCGTCGCCGGCTTTATCCTCATCGGTTGGGTTAGTTCGCTCGGCAAGCAGCCGGATGCGGCATCCTCGAAATCGGCAACGGCGGCTACGGAGGCGAAGGTGGCGCCGGCCGCGGCAAAGCCGGTGGCGAAGAAGGCCGAGGCGCCGGATCCCTGGACGAATCTCTCGGCACACATCTATCCCGGCGTCCACGTATATGCGGGGAAAGGTGACGGCAAGGGTAGCCTGGGCCACGTGAAGACGATCGCGAACGGGCGGGTGCTGATCCTGCTGGATGACGGCCGCGAGCGGTGGTACGAGCGGCGGGTCCTGACCAGCGGCTACTTCTTCGTGAAGAGCAACGATCCAGCGCTGCCGTAGCGGGTGGAGACCCCGGACGAATTTAGCCGCAGATGAACGCGGATGCACGCAGATGGGGACAGCCGTTGGGCCAGGAGAGGCGGGACCTTACCCGAGGCGGCCTTTGCGTCCAGGTCGAGTC
>JAJFMS010001036.1 GCA_020696885.1 Armatimonadota bacterium
TTGCTTCCGCCAGGTCGCTCGGGCCGGTGTCTAACGCGTTCAGCGCGGCAATCGCCAGCTCCGGGAGCGCTTCCTCCGGGACGAAGCTCACGGCCGCATCTAGAAACGTGGCCCCTTTCGGCAGCTTACGCAGGGCTTGCTGGAGCAGCAGCCCCATCTCTTCGGGCTGCTCCCAGGCCAGGGCGTAGGTCCGCTCGAACGGCTGCGTGTCCCAGCCGCCCGAGCGGCAGTCCTGTAGGATCTGGTCAGGCTCAATCGATGGTCCGCTCATCCAGCCACTCCTTGTGCTCTCGCCCCGGGAGCTCCGCCCGGCGTGCATGCCATTGGATCGGGTCGACGCGGTGTTCCTGCTGAAAGCGACTGTTAATCCCGCCCTCCCAGCGGTGTCTAAAGCTGAGAAGGACGGTCCGCAAGGGGGCGGACGTGCCGACGCTGAGGGCGCCATGCTCGCACGGGCCGGGTTTCTCATGGTCACTCCGGAAGATCGTCTGGTCTCACGCTGCCGGGCGGGGGACGTGGACGCCTTCGCGCAGCTCCACGCGAAACACGAGGCCGCCATCCAGCGCCACGCCTATTGCCTACTGGGCAGCCAGGAAGACGCGCTGGACGCCTGCCAGGAGACATTCGTCAAGGCGTTCGTGGCGATCCCGAAGTTCCGTGGCGAGTGTACCCTGCGGGTCTGGCTGCTCCGCATCTGCACCAATGTCTGCCGAAATCAGCTTCGTACTCAGGTGCGCCGCCGAGAGACTAGCATGGACGCCGGTGGGGAGCACGCTCCCGCAGCGCCGGCGGCGGACCCACTGGAGCTCGTCGAGCAGCGGCGGCTGGCCCGGCTGTTCCGCACGGCGCTGGACCGGTTGGCGCCGGGGCACCGCGAGATCATTGTGCTGCGAGACCTGGAAGACCTCAGCACCGCGGAGATCGCGGCCGTAATCGGCTGTTCCGCCGCGAGCGTGCCGGTGAAGTTGTTCCGGGCTCGTGCCCGCCTTAAGGAGCAGCTCCAGCGGCTCACCCGGGAAGGAGACTGAGGAATGGTGCTGCGACCCGCCTGCCGCCGGACCCGTCGCCAACTCTGGGACTATTCCCAGCAGACCGTGCGTGAGGACGCGCTGGAGGAGATGGAGCGTCACCTCCGCCAGTGCGCCGGATGTCGCAGTGAGGCGGCGGCCTATCGGCACGCGATTGCGTGTCTCACCGCCACGAGGCAACAGCCGCAGCCGGTGGTCCCGGACACCTGGCTCGCAGTGCGCGAACGGCTTCACCGCCCGGTTGTTGCTCCGCGCCGGGACCGTCGGATCGGGACGCTGTTGGCCCTGGGCGCGACACTCTGTGCGGTACTAATAGGCGACCGGATGTCGGAGCGGCACCGGCCCACCGCATTGGCCGGCGCCGGGGGCGGCGATCACGCGCAGCCGAGCCCGTCGCCGGGCGGTCGTGATGCTCACGTCGATTCCGCTGGTCTGGTCGCCTTGCCGCAGCTCCCCCGGCGCGCCTCCGTTCCCCGCGGGTTGCAGCCCGAAGCGAGGCGTGCTTTAAGGGGCACGCCAGCACCACACTTCCCGGCCGTTGTTGAAGACGACCTGGCCTACCTCAACCGCAGCCCGGGTGCTGCGAGCTGGTCTCCGGTCCGCCCGGACGAGCTGGAGGCGATCAAAGCCCGGATCGACCGGACGGTCCGGGCCGGCGACGCCTTCATCGAGGTGCCGTTTCCACGCCTGGCGGCCAACGATCGCCAACTCATAGCGGCTGCTGCCGTGGCTTACGCCCGCGAGAAGGCAACGGTCGACCCGCGTCTGGCGAAGCAGGTTCGCCTTTCCGTACGGGGCATAAGCCTCAGCGAGCTGTGCCGGAGTCTCTCCGAGCGGACCTCGATCCGGCTGTCCGCAGACCGCTCTGTGGCGGACCAGAAGGTCACGTTGTTCGTTACCGACCAGCCGCTCCGGGAGATCATGGCCCAGCTCAGCCGGCTCTTCGGCTTCACCTGGAGCCGGTCCCGGCGGCCCACGGCGGAGGCGGACGAGTACCAGTACGAGCTGACGCAGGGCCTGCGCGCGCAGCTTTTGGAAGAGGAGCTGCGGAACCGGGAGCTGAACGAGGCGCTCCTCGCGCTGGACCTGGAGCTGCGCCGGCCGCTGCCGGAGGGTCCCGCCGTCCCACCGGCCGATCTCTCCCGGGTGTCGCTTCAGGAGCGCACCCGGCTGGAACGACTCGCCGAGCAGCGCCGCTGGGCCGGGGCCAACCGGCTCTACCAGCGCCTCTCGCCCGCGCAGGTGGCCGCGCTTCGCGCCGGGCAGACCGTGGAGTTCAGCACCGAGGCGGAGCAAGCGGAGCTCCGGATCCCGGACGAGCTCCGGCACTCTCTACTCCAGGCGCACGGTTCCTTCCGTCACTACACGGCCGACGGCGAGTTCGTGGATGATGACACGGGGATGACGCTTGCCGAGGTGCCGAGCGCCGGCGTATCGGTGGCGTTCTCGCTCGAGCAGCGGGAGCCGGGCCGGCTCTCGCTGCGCATCGAGCCGGGGTTCACGCTGGTCCGCCACGGCGTGCGTATCCCGATCGGGGGTCGGGGGAGCTCGGAGATCGCGCTGGGCGCTTCTCCGGCCGCCCGCCCGGACAACGCGGCGCGGAACCGGGCGCTGCGGCAGGACCCCCAATTCCGGCGCCGCGTATCGGTGGAGCCGAAGCCGCACTGCCGGTTCCTGTTGCAAGGACGAGCCGCTCTTCGACGCCCTCTGCCGGATCAGCGACGAGCTGCAGGTGCACTGGAAGAAGGACGGGGACTTCCTGGTGGCCCGGTCCGCCACGTACCTGTGGGATAATCTCCAGGAGGTGCCCAACCGTCTGCTGGACCGCTGGAGTGACCGCCGCCGCCAACGCGGCGAGACCTCGTTCGAGGACCTCCTGGAGATGGCGTCCCTCACGGACGTGCAGCTCAGCTCGCAGGCCGGGGGGCAGGTGGTGACGCACTGCCGGGACCTGCCGGAATGGCGTCTCTTAGCCCGCGCGGGTTACTCGGCGCGAGGGATGGGAGCCGGGTTTCCGTGGCTCCTGCGGGCGCTAGCCGGCATGCCGGCGGCGGTCCGCGCGCAGGTGCTTCATGAGCGCGGGCTCGCCGTGTCCGACCTCACGCCCCAGCCGCAGGGGGAGGTGATCCGGGCACTGCAGCAGTGGAACTATCAGCCGCTGGAGCTTTCGCGCGCGCGGATCCACATCGACTTCGTACCGGCGGGCCGGTATGTCTGGACCCCTCCCCACGAGCGCTTCTCCACTGAGGCGTACTACGCGTTGCCGGTGGTCAGCGCGAAGTCTCCGGAGCAGGCGCTGCTCCTGGCTGGCCCGATCGACCCGCGGGCGGAGCCTTCCGAGGTGCACCGCACCGAGGGCGTGCTGGCGCTGTTCGTCTACGACTATCAGGGCCGGACCAGCAGCCAGGGCCGCCCGGAGTGACGGGTCCGTGGTCGCGTCACTCCCGCACTCCTCGCCTCGCGCGACCCGTCTACTCTGGTGGTCCGCGAGTGGGCGGCGGCGCCTAGCGCCGCCTTCCTCTCCGAACACCGAACACCCGGCCCGCAAGGGGCGAGGGGCCGTGCTGTCGAAATCATACCGCAGGGCGAGCGCGCGCGGACCGAACGAGGGGGCCACGATGATCAGCAACCGGATGGCGATGCAGCTGGGCCTGGCGGCCCTGCTCCTGGGCGGCGTGGCGGCGGCGGAGCCGGTGAAGGGAGATCATCCGATGCCGACGGTAACGGCCAAGGTGCGGGCGCAGATCGCGGCGGGCGAGGTGGCGGGCGCCGTCACCTACGTGGCGAACCCGGGGCGCGTGCTGCACCTGGAAGCAGCGGGGCTGGCGGACCGGGAAGCGGGCACGCCGCTGCGGCCGGACTCGATCTTCTGGATCGCCTCCATGACCAAGCCGATCACCGCCACGGCGGTGCTGATGCTCCAGGAAGAAGGGAAGCTCTCGGTCGATGACCCGGTGGCGAAGCACCTTCCGGAGCTGGCCCACCTGAAGACAGCGGACGGCATGGAACACCAGGTGACCATCCGGCAGATCCTCACCCATACCTCCGGCATGGGCGAGATCAGCAGCGACGAGGCGCGGGAGAGCCGCACGCTGGCGGAAGTCACCCCGCGCTATGCCGCGAAGCCGCTGCAGTTCGTGCCCGGCAGCAAG
>JAJFMS010001037.1 GCA_020696885.1 Armatimonadota bacterium
CGCCGCGGATCACATGGTAGATCAGCAGGATGGCGGCCACGTTGATGCCGCCGGAGATGGTCATCCCCATCGCCATCGCGCGGCCGCGGTGGCCGGCGGGGATGATCTTTCCCAACAGGGCGCCCTGCGCCACTCCCACCGCGCCCAGGAAGACGAAGAATAGCGTGTAGCAGGCACCGAACACCCAGATGCTAAGCTGCTTGTTGGCGGCGATCGGCAGCCAGAGGTAGACGGTCAGCGCCGCCCAACTGGCCACGGTGCCGATCCAGAACAAGATGAGCGCGGCCCGCTTGTGGCGGAAGCCGTCCACGATCGGCGCGGCCACCAGTGGGGAGAGGTTGCGGCCCAGCGTGTTCAGGGTGGTGAAGAGACCGGCCACGCGGGGGTCGGGCGCCAGATAGCTGACGAGCCCGGCCATCATCGTGCTCTCCATCTTGAACTGCCACCCGATCCGGTAGAAGAACTGGTAGCAAACCCACGCCCAGAAGTTCCGGGGTGAATAGGGGATCTCTTCCGGAGCAGCGACCTGGCGCGTGGGAGGCGCCGGCTGGGTGGGGGACGCAGACACGGGAAAGCGATCTCCTGTACGGGTTGTTCCAAAGTATAGCACGCGCCACCCTACGCACGAACGGCGCTCCCCGCTTGGATTCCGCGTAGTCGGCGGTTCCTCTACGGTGATTACATGAACCTGGCGGATGGGGTTCTAGAGGGCAGGTCAGGCCCTCCTCTACCCGCGTGCTGAACCGGGAACCAGGGAGGTCGGATGGAGCGAGTTCTGGACGTGCAGCGGCTGCGGTTACTCGACGAGCCGGCCCGGCCCGAGATCGACCGCGTCCTGGAGTGCGACCTCCTCGTCGCCGGCGGCGGCGTGGGTGGATGCGCGGCCGCCCTGGCTGCATGCCGCTCCGGCCGTACGGTGGTGCTCACCGAGGAGACGGACTGGCTGGGCGGTCAGATGACCAGCCAGGGGGTCTCCGCCCTGGATGAGCACCGGGGGATCGAGTCGTTCGGCGGCACCCGCAGCTACTACGAGCTCCGGAGCCTGATCCGCGACTTCTACCGCGACCAGACCGACCTGGCGCCGTCCGCGCAAGCGCAGGAGCAGCTCAATCCCGGAAACGGGTGGGTGAGCTACCTCTGCTTCGAGCCGCGCGCCGGGGTCTGGGCGCTGGAGCGGCTTCTGTGGCCCTTTGTCGAGGCGGGGAATCTGGTGATCCTTCCCCGGCACCTGGCCGTTTCGGCGGCGATCGCGAGTGACGTGGTGGAGGCCGTGACCTTCCGTCACCTGGACGGCGCGGAGCACGTGGAGGTCCGCCCCAAGTTCGTGCTGGACGCGACGGAGCTCGGGGACCTGCTGCCGCTTACCGGCACGGAGTACGTGTCCGGTGCGGAGAGCGCCCTGGAGTCCGGCGAGCCGAATGCGCCGCTCGACGCGGACCCGCAGTGTGTCCAGTCGTTCACGTATCCCTTCGCCCTGGAGCACCGCCCGGGCGAGCGGCACTATGTGCGGAAGCCGGATGATTACGAGCAGAACCGGGACCAGCAGCCGTTCACGCTGAAGCACCGGTACTACGATGAGCGCGGCTGGCTGCAGTACCGGATGTTCGAGAGGGGCGAGCGGAGTGTGCCGCCGTTCTGGACCTACCGGCGCCTCATCGACGCCGGCCAGTTCACCGATCCGGACTTCCCGTACGACCTCGCGATGATCAACTGGCCGGGCAACGACTTCCGGCGCGGCAACCTGATCGACACCTCGCCCGAGGAGGCGCTCCAGGCCCTCCGAGCAGCCAAGAGCCTGAGCCTGGGGTTCTGTTACTGGCTGCAGTCCGAGTGCCCGCGGGACGACGGGGGCGCCGGCTATCCGGAGCTCCTGCTGCGCCCGGACGTGATGGGAACACCGGACGGCTTCTCCAAGTACCCGTACATCCGCGAGTCACGGCGTATACGCGCCCTGACTACGGTGCGGGAGCAGGACATCGCCGCGGCCCGGCAGCCGGGTGCGCGGGCCGTTTATTTCCCGGACAGCGGCGGCATCGGCCTCTACGCCATCGACATCCATCCCGCGGAAGGCGAAGAGAAGATCCCGCCGGCGGCCGTCCGGCCGTTCCAGATCCCGCTCTCGGCGCTAATCCCGGTGCGCGTGCGCAACCTGCTGCCGGCGTGCAAGAACCTCGGCACCACGCACATCACCAACGGCGCCTACCGGCTGCATCCGATCGAGTGGAACATCGGCGAGACCGCCGCGCACCTCGCCGGCTTCTGCCTCGACCGGAATCTCTCGCCGCAGACCCTGGCGGGCGACCGCCGTCGCCTCCAGCGGCTCCAGCGGAAGCTGGTCCGCGCCGGCATCCCGCTGCACTGGTATCCGGACATCCCCCTCGAGCATGAGCTGTTCGAGGCCACGCAGGTGCTGGCGGCATGGGGAATCTGGACCGGCGCAGACGACTCGCTGGAGTTCAACGAGCACTCGCCGGTCGGGGGCGCGGAGCTGGCCGCCCTGGCCGCCATCGCACGTCAGAACGGAGACCGCCTGGAGCCCCTGATTGCGGAGTGGCTGCCCCGCTGGTCCACCCTGGAGCGCGGCGAGACACTCTCCGCAGCTTATGCCGCTCTCTCGGTTTAGAGCAGGCGGAATCAACCACAAAGGCACGAAGAGGCGACAGGGAAACCCCTCTTGGGGTCCACTGCGGATCAATCACTTCACT
>JAJFMS010001038.1 GCA_020696885.1 Armatimonadota bacterium
CAGCTCCACCTTGATGAAGTCTTCGATGCCGATGGTGTTGTCCACCGGCGCCTCGCCTTCCGCCGCTGCCGGAGCGGGCGCGGGTGCGGGCGCTACGGTGCCCTCGCTGACCACGGGGGCGGCGGTGCCGGCGGCAACGGCTGCTTTGGCCTTGGCTTCCTGCTCTGCCTGTTCGATTGCTTCGCTCATACTTTTCCTATCCATTCGCGGAAAGATCGGGGTCGCTTCCGTTACGGGCGCCCCGGGCTGCAGTAAACCCCACTGCGTGGCGCTGTCCCAGCTCGCGTCTGCGCCGAGGCCGAGCTGGCGCCGCAGCTCCGCCGCAGCGCAGGGCAGCGTCGGGGCGATCCAGACCGTCACCACGCGAACCGCTTCCAGCACGTGATACAGGATCCCGCCGAGCTCCGCCGGGTTCTCCTTGAGCGACCACGGCTTGCGGTCGTCCAGGTACTTGTTGATCGCGCTCACGAATTCCCAAGCAGCGGCCAACGCCCCCTGGGGGTCGTACCGCTCCAGCGCTTCGGTAACCCGCGGGTGAATCTCGGTAGCCAGCTCGCGCAGCCGGGTCTCGGCGTCCGACGCCGGCGGCACCACCAGCCCGAAGTTCTGCTCGGTCATCTTCAGCGACCGGTTCAGCGCGTTCCCCAGGTCGTTAGCCAGGTCGCTGTTGAACCGCTGGAGCAGGTTAGCGCGCACGAAGTTGCCGTCCTCGCCGAAAGGCATCTCCCGGAACAGGTAGTACCGCACGGCGTCCACGGCGATCTCGCGCCGGCAGCCGGCCAGCTCCGTGAGCCACTCCACCAGCTTGAGCGGCTCGATCATGTTCCCGAGGCTCTTCGAGATCCGCAGCCCCTCGCTCATCCAGAAGCCGTGCCCGAACACGCTCGTCGGCAGCTCCAGGCCGGCCGCCATCAACATCGCCGGCCAGAGGGTGCAGTGGAACCGGACGTAGATGTCCTTGCCCACCAGGTGCACGTTCGCCGGCCACCACTTCGCGAAGCCTTCCGGATCGTCCGGGTACCCGGCGATCGTGATGTAGTTGATCACCGCGTCGAACCAGACGTAGATCACCTGGGAGGGATCGCCCGGCACCGGGATGCCCCAGCTTGTGGCCGCGCGGCTGATGCAGACGTCTCGCAGCCCCTGCTTGATGAACGCCAGCACCTCGTTCCGGCGGAACTCCGGCTGGAGGAAGTCCGGATTCGCCTCGATGTGCTCCAGGAGGCGGTCGCCATAGCGGGAGAGCGCGAAGAAGTAGTTCGTCTCCTGCACGCGCTTCAGCGGCGGGTGCTGCGCCAGGTTCGGGCACCGGCGCTCCCCGTCCACCTCGGGCGCCTCCTCTTCGGAGAAGTACGTCTCGCAGGGCACGCAGTACCAGCCCTCGTATGGCCCCTGGTAGATGTCTCCGTGCTCCTGGAGCGTCTTGAAGAACTGCTGCACCGCCCGCTTGTGGCGCGGCTCGGACGTGCGGATGAACACGTCGTGCTGGATGTTCAACTGCTGCCAGGCACGCTCGAAGTTTGCAGCCATCTGGTCCACGAACGGCTGCGGCTCCATCCCCCGGGCCTCGGCCGCCTGGACGACCTTGGTGGCGTTCTCGTCTGTTCCGGTGGCGAAGAGCACCTCCTCGCCGCGCGCCCGGTGGAACCGCGCCAGGATGTCCGCCGCGATGGTGGTGTAAGACGTCCCGATGTGCGGGATGTCGTTCACGTAGTAGATGGGGGTGGTCAGATAATATCGATCGGCCATGGCTCACCTCCCGGCACAACGAAAGACGCCGGTTTCCCGGCGTCCTGCAAGCATCTCATACCACAATCCGTTTTGGAAGGGCGACTTGCGAGTTGCGAGCTACGAAGTCCGAAGTGCGAGCCGGGGGCAGAAGGGTGCGTGGATGCCCGTCTCGGCCGGCGAGCCCGCGAGACTACAGGTAGGAACCCCATACGGGCTGAAGCCCCGTTTACGGGGGTTCCCATGTGTAGCGCGGCGATTCAGCGCCGCGCGGGCTTTGGGCGTCGGGTTGCCTCGCGACGTCTGAAGGCCACCATTGGCCCGGTGCCCTCGGGCAACTCCGGCACTCGACATGGATAAGCGCACCATCGAATCATGGACCACTCACGGCCGGAGCAACTGATTGTCGAGCTGCGCGGCGCCACGCTGCCCTCCGTGCTCCGCGCAATCGCGTTGCACCACTGGTTCGTGGTGATTGAGCCGGAGACCGGGTCCACCACCCGTTGGGAGGTGTGGCAGAACCGCGATGCCGGCGGGCAGAGCTGGGGCCACCTGCACCGGAACCTGATGCACGCGGACCGGCCCGTAGGCGGCGGGCCTAGTTTTACGGTCGCCACGTGGACCGGCGACGACGCGCGGCGGCTGCAAGCCGTGCTGGAGCAGCCGGACGAGTACCCGTTCCGCGAGGTGTATCGCTACTGGCCGGGGCCGAACAGCAACACCTACGCGGCGTGGGTGCTGGCTCGGGCCGGGCTGCTCCACGACTTCGACCCGCGCGGCATCGGCAAGGACTTCGTTGCGCCGTATGGCTTCGGGCTCAGCCGGTGCGCCGGGAGCACGTGCCTCAGCTCGCCACTCATTGGCGCACGCTGGGGGAGGCACGTGGGGCTGGAGCTGCACCTACTGGGGCTGACGCTGGGCATCGGCCACCGCCCGCTCCGGCTCAAGACCCCGTTGGGACTGCTGCGGCTGGGGC
>JAJFMS010001039.1 GCA_020696885.1 Armatimonadota bacterium
CGGTGGCCCGGAGTCATCACCCGAAGGTTGACTACAGGAGGTCCGGCTTTACCTGGACCACCTCGCCCTCCTTCAGGCCGGACTTCACCTCGGTGTAGTGCCCGTCCGAAAGGCCGATCTCCACCAGGCGCTGGTCCCACTTGCCGTTCACCATTACGTTGATCATCGGGCGCCCGGAGCTGTCTTTCTGGATCGCGTCGTTGGGCACGGCCAGCACGTCCTTCAGCTCCTTCAGCTCCACGGCGGCGGCCGCCTTCATCCCGGGCTTCACCAGCCCCTTCGGGTTCTTGAGGTGGAGCACGGCCAGGTATTCGGTCTTGTTCTTCAGCAGCCCGCCCGGCCGGGTGGTGATTGAGTGGACCCGTCCTTCGAACTGCTCGTTCGGGACTTCGGCCACCGTGACGCTTACCGGCATACCGGCTTTGACCACGGAGGCGCTCTCTGCCGGGATCTCGCCCTGGATCTCCAGCTCGTCCAGGTCCACCACGATGGCGATCGGGGTCTTCCGATCTTCACCGGCCATCTGCCCCGCCTGTGCGTTGAGCGCCAGCACCGTGCCGTTGATCGGGGAGCGGACCATGCCCATCTTACGGCCGGACTTCGCCTGATCGAAGTACTCGCGGGCCGTGTCGAGCTGCTGCTTGTAAACGGCCAGCGCCGCGGTCTTTGCGGCCTCCGCCTGGGCTACAGACTGCTCGGCCGTCATCCGCGCGCTGGTGAGTGCGGAGAGGTCGGCAGCGGGCTGCGCCGGCACCGTCACGGCGGCGTCGCCAGTTTCGGTGGTGACCGTCACGCTCGGCGCGGTGCGGGCAGCTCGCTCGGCTGCTCCCGCGGTGCGCAGTTCCTGGCGCGCGGCGGCCACCGGCGCGTCATACTGGCGCTCCGCATTCGCATAGGCGGTCTCCGCGGCCTGCACCTGCGCTCGCGCCTGCTGGTAGGCTTCCTGGGCGTTCGGGACGGAAAGCTCGGCCAGCACGTCGCCGCGCTTCACCGAGGCGCCTACCGTGGCATAAACCTTGGCGACCGGCGCTTTGAAGGGTGAGTAGATGTCCGCGCGCTCGGTGGGTGGAGCGACCACGTCGCCCTTCAGCGGCACGGCGGCCACCAGGTCGCGGCGGGTTACGGTGGCGGAGGCGGGGCGGGAGCGGAAGAACGCCCAGGCCCCGAAGCCGATCAGAAGCGCTGCGACGAGCGCCGCGATGATCCAGACCGGGAAGTTGCGCGCCCGGGGCTGTTCTCTGGCTACTGACATGGTTATTTTTCTCCAGACCGGTTCGATCCGGCAATGCTGCAAAGAGGGGTCGGGAGGCGGCGGGCGGTACGCGCGGCGGCTCTCCCGGTGTCGTTCAGCGGGTGTTACCTGGTGTTGCAGGGTAGCCAAACATCCGCCAGGGCTCGCTTGATGCGGAACAGAGGGATCTGCCGGCCGGATCGTAGAAGTGCACGGGGAATAGGCTCCTGGAGAGCCGCCGGTCGCCGCGTCCGGCGACCCGTGTGCGGACCGCGCGAGGGGACGATGAGCACCATCACGGAGACCAGCCGCCGCTTCTTCCAGCAGGTGGTGTTGCCGGTCCTGGAGCGAGAGCTCCCGGTGGAGGCCGGGCAGGCCGCGTTCGGGCTATTCGGCTACGGGTCCGAAGCGTACGGCCTGGACGACGGGCTCTCACGGGATCATCACTGGGGCCTGCGGGTGGATGCTCTGCTTCCGGATCTGCTCCTGCGAGAGCGCCGGGACGCGATCACCGCGGCCGTTTCCGCCGCGCTCCCGCCGGTCTTCGAGGGCTTCCCGCTGCGCGAGGGCCACGTGGCCGGGTCCGGCGTGGCCCTCGATAGCCTGGAAGGGTTCCTGACGCGCACGCTGGGGAGCCCGGGCGTGCCGACTACCTGGCAGGAGTGGCTGCGGGTGCCGGAGGAAGACATCCACCACGTCACCAACGGCGAGGTCTGGCACGATGCCTCGGGCCGGTTCAGCGCTGTCCGGGAGACCCTGGGAGCCTACTATCCGGACCCGGTCTGGCGCCGGCGGATCGCCCACTGGTGCCGCTACTACTCCGGAATGGGCAGCTACGCCCTGAAGCGGGCGCTGCTTCGCGGGAACGAGCTGTACGCCGTCACCGCCTTCGGGAAGGCGATCCGCTGGGGGATCCAGCTCGCGTTCCTACTGGACCGGCGCTACTTCCCGTACGACAAGTGGCTGATGGTTCACTTCGAGCGCCTGCCTCGCCTGCACACGCCGCTGCGGTCGCTGGTGGACGAGGCCGTGCGCCTCTCCACCGGGTGGGAGCGGAAGCTGGAGCTGTTGGACGCGATCTCGGACGTGTTGGACGGCGCCCTGGTGGCGGATGGCTTGATCCGCCCGCACCCTCGCTTCACCGGCTCCGCCACCTCCGGCTACCGCCTGCTGGAGCACGCGTACGCGGAGCTGCTCCAGGGGCTACCGGCCGAGCTCCAGGATGCCGTCCCGGTCTGGGACCAGGTGTACCTCGAGGAGTTTCACTCCCGTTACGTGAGCACGCTGTCGATGACCGAGTGGGACCGCCTGCTCTGCCTCACCCCCGACTCTCGCTAGCCGCGCCGGGCGCTAGGTTGCCCACCAGGCAGGTACACACCCAAGCCCTACCGGACTGTGCCGCGGCCTGGCTCGCCCCGCGTGATCGCTCCGGATCACACCCAGTTGGATCGGGTTCCCCGCCAAAGGACTGGC
>JAJFMS010000059.1 GCA_020696885.1 Armatimonadota bacterium
ACCCGCTGCAGCACCACGTTGCCGCCCGTGAAGGCGCCCTGCTGGGTGCGCAGGTACGTCCGCTTGGTGCCTGGAAACCGCTTCTGACACGCTGCTTCCGGAATGGCCGCGTAGACGCAATCCAACTCCATGGCGAGGCAGGTGCGCACGTGATCGTCCACCGCTTCTGGGGTCAGAAACGGCAGGTCCGCGGTGACTAGAAGCGCATACTCGTGAGACTGCAGCCGCTCCAGCGCCGCGGTGATGTTGCCGGGGAGATCCGGACCGGCCTCCACCCGCTCATCCACGTTCGGTTGCTCGGGAAAGCCGGGCGGCGCCACCAGCACCACGCGGCCGATGGTGGCGGACTGCCGCAGCGCCTGCAGGACGTACCCCAGCATCGGCTGCCCATTGATGTCCGCCAGGAAGCGCGAGCCGGGCGCGGCCGGCACTCCCGCGGCCGCGGCAAATTCCGCGTTCGTCTTCCCGCCGGCCAGAACCACCGCGGGGATGCTGATCGAGTCTGGGATCTCGGGCCTCCTGGGTTCATTATGCCGCCGAGCGCCGGCGTGGGTCCGGCCCCGCCGCGGGATCCGGCGTCAGCTCTCCTTCCCGGGTCCGGAAGAGCTGCGCCTGCTTGAGCACGCTGGCGGGGAGCAGCTCCACGTCCGTAGTGGAGAGGAAAGTCTGACAATTGTTCAAAGTCACGTCGAAAATGTGGGCGCGGCGCTGGGCATCCAGCTCGCTGAAGACGTCGTCCAGGAGGCAGACCGGGGGCTCGCCGGTGAGGTCGCGCATCAGCTCCACCTCGGCCAGCTTCACACTGAGCGCCACGGTGCGCTGCTGGCCCTGGCTGCCGAAGGTGCGGATGTCCCGGCCGTTCACCAGGAACACCACGTCGTCCCGGTGCGGGCCGATCAGCGAAACCTGCCGCCGCAGCTCCTCTTCCCGCACCTCGGAGAGCGCCTGGCGGTACGCTTCCTGAATCCCTTCCAGGTCTTCGGGGCCCTTGAACGAGGGGTGATAGACCACGCTCAGCCGCTCTTGCTGGTCCGTGAGCACCCCGTGGACCGGGTGCGCGAACTCCTGGAGCTGCTTGAGGAACTGCTTGCGCCGCTCCACGATCTTACTGCCGTAGGTGACGAGCTGGTCGTTCCAGGAGGAGAGCGTCTCCAGCACGGAGCCCCGCTGGGAGCGGTCTCGGGCCATCTTCAGCAGCCGGTTCCGCTGCTCGGTGATCTTGCGGTAGTACGACAGCGAGTGGCAGTAGCTGGGGCTGAGCTGGGAGATCTCCAGGTCCAGGAACCGCCGGCGCCGGGTCGGCTCGCCGCGGACCACGTCCAGGTCCGAGATGCTGAACGACACCGCCTTGAGCTGCCCGATGAAGTCCATGGCCCGGGTGACGCGGATGGTGTTGACCACCAGCGACTTCTTCTCCGTGCGGCTCAGGGCTACTTCCAGCTCCGTGTCGTTGGTCTTGTCCCGGAGGATCTGGCCGCTCACCAGGGCGGAGGGATGGTCCCACCGGATCAGCTCGATGTCTTTGCTGCCCCGCATCGACTTGCTGGTGGCCAGGAGGTAGACCGCCTCC
This sequence comes from Armatimonadota bacterium, assembly GCA_020696885.1. The sequence continues at coordinate 1,571 of JAJFMS010000059.1, forward strand.
AGGAGGTTGGACTTGCCCTGCGCGTTCGGCCCGACCAGCACGTTCAGGGAGGGGGAGAACTCCTGCTGCAGGCTGGGGTAGTTCCGGTACTCCAGGAGGCTGAGGTGGCGCAGGATCATAGGAGCGAGGGAAGTGGGGAACAGAGACCAGAGACGACCACGGACATTCTACGCCTCCCCCCATCCGGACTCAAGAAACCCGATCTCTCCCCTATTTTTCAGACCGGATCTTTTTAGGCCACTGGGGATGAGGTCAGAGTTCTGCACACGGGACTCTTAGGGAACTGGAGATCATGGATATAGATGAGTAGTACCAGTAGAGATGTTCAAATGTTCAGAACCCCCGGAGCCAGGCAGGAAGCCGGAGCGGTCCGTGCCTGTGGATTCTAGACAGGGTGGATGTTCAGAACGTTCGAAACAGACAGCTCCGTTCAGAATCTTTGAGATTCCGACGGATTCCCCGGTTTTCGACAAGTTCTCGACACCTTGTTCACAAACCATCGAGGACTCATGTTCAGAATCCGGGAGCACCCGGTTACTGCCCTCCCGGAGCTGTCTGCGGCTTCGGAGGCGCCAGCCCGGCGGTTGCCAGGGGAGCGAGCTCAACCTTTGTCGCATGCCCATCCGCGAAGTTGACGGTCCCGAGACCGCGATGAGGCGTAACGAAGCTCTGGAGTGCATCCGTGCTGTCCGGGAGACCGAGGCTGGAGTCGAAGAAGAGCGGCAGCAGGTGAGGCTCGCCGATCCGTGGGAATGACTTGCCTCCGGCGTGGCTGTTGAAAGCATATCCGGTAGCCAGCCTCGGCCGCGCAGGGCACTGTATCGGAGGTGTCTTCGTGTACGGCCGGATCCGGCTCTGCCAGGACGTTGCTGGGGGGAAGCGCTGGTCGTAGTCCGTGGCATACATCTTCAGCGCGGTGGACATGTAGTGAGCGTTGGCGGTGCACACGGCACCGTCGGCTGCGCTCTTGGCCTGCATGAAGACCGGGTAGACCATCGCGACCACCGCGAAGCACGCGGTCACACAGCCGAGTTGCGGGAGTAGCCTGTTGTTGGGAGGCCTGGGTGTGGGCGGGTTGGTTGGTGTGGGCGGCAAGGGCACGGCTCTGGTGGTTCCGAATGGCTGAGGGCCTATCAGCTAAATGCGGTCCGGGCGTGTTCGGCTGTGCGAGGTCTCGGGGGAGTAATGGAGTGTTGGAGTAATGGGAACCGGTACGGTCTTACGCCGCTTCCCTCCAACACCCAACACCCCCCATATCCCACCCTTTCCCGTAACCTCGGGGTCCGGCGCTTGTCATGACCAGGTGAAGATCCACCGTGGTAACCCGATGCCCCACCCCGACCACCCACTCCAACATGCCCGGATAGACCGCCGCTCCGCCGTGCAGGCCGGAGCCGTGGGGCTGCTCGGGCTGGGGATGAACCACGTCACCGCGCTGCGGGCGATGGCGGCGGAGACCGGCGGCGCCTCAAAGCCCGCCCGCTCCGTGATCTACATTTTCCTCTCCGGCGGCCTCTCCCAGCACGACAGCTTCGACATGAAGCCGGACGCGCCGGAGGAGATCCGCGGCGAGTTCAAGCCGATCGAGACGAACACCTCCGGCATCCGGATCTGCGAGCACCTGCCGCTGCTGGCGAAGCGCAGTCACCTCTGGGCCCTGGTCCGCTCGCTGACCCATCCCTCCAACGACCATTCCGCCGGCCACCACATCATGCTGACTGGCCGGACCGACCTCCCGCCCGGCTTCGACCCGGGGCGTGGTAAGCCGACCGATCACCCGTCCATCGCGGCCGTGGCGGGCGCGGTGCTCCGCCCGCGGAACAACGTGCCTCCCGCGGCGGTGCTGCCGGACAAGCTGGTTCACTACTCCGGCCGCGTGATCCCCGGCCAGTTCGCGGGCATCATCGGCTCCCGGCGCGAGCCGTGGTTCATCGAGGCGTCGCCGTTCGATCCGAAGGAGTACGGAGCCTTCCCGGAGTACGAGTTCGACCACCAGGAGCGCGAGCACGTGGGGGCGCGGCGGGTCTTCCAGGCGCCCAGCCTCTCCCTGCCGCACGGCCTCGGCGCGGGCCGACTGGCCAGCCGCCTCAACCTGTTGAAGAGCGTGGACCAGCAGCGGATCGACCTGGCGCGCCACTCCGAGGTGGAGCAGTTCGACCGGTGGCGGCAGCAGGCGGTCTCCCTGCTCACGGACGGCGCGGTCCGCCGCGCCCTGGACGTGCACGGCGCCTCCCCGCGAGACCTGGACCGGTACGGGCGCAACTCCTTCGGGTGGTCGCTGCTGATGGCGCGGCGGCTGGTGGAGTCCGGCGTGGGGCTGGTGCAGGTGAACCTGGGGAATAACGAAACCTGGGACACGCACGGCAACGCGTTCCCGCACCTCAAGGAGAAGCTGTTCCCGCCCACCGACCGCGCCCTCTCCGCCCTGCTGGACGACCTCCACGAGAGCGGCCAGCTCGACTCCACGCTCATCGTGATGGCCGGAGAGTTCGGTCGCACCCCGAAGATCACCGGGCTGCCGCAGTACTACAAGTTCCCCGGCCGCGACCACTGGGGCGCGGTGCAGTCCGTCTTCTTCGCCGGCGGCGGCGTGAAGGGCGGGCAGGTCATCGGGGCCTCGGACAAGAGCGGCGGCTACCCGGAGTCCGATGCCGTAACGCCGGAGAACATGGCCGCCACCATCTACGAGGCGCTCGGCCTGCCGCGCACGGCCGCCTGGGTCGACGACCAGGACCGGCCGAACTTCATCTACCACGGGGACCCGATCCCGAAGCTTACCGGCTAATGGTTGCCTCAAAGCAATTCTGATCTGCTGCGTATAGGGTGTATGGAAGATCGGAGCCTCTTATCTCCCACTCTCCCACACCCCCACACTCCCCATCGGCGCCAAGTGATCACGGAGCGGGTGCAAAGCGCACCCGCTTTTGTTAGTTACAATAGAGCAAGCGAACACCGGATAAACGCAGGGAGAGATGGATGCAGGAGCCGTTCCGTGTCGGTGACGAGGTCCGGTTCAGCGAGGTGGGGCGGCTGAAGGTCCGCTCGATGCCGGAGGCCTGGGGACTGCACCGGGCGCTCTACGGCGATGAGATCGGCGAGGTCATCGGGTACGATCCACCCGCCGACGACGAGTGCGGGCAGCTTTCGGTCGAGTTCTCCAGCGGCGCCGCCTACTATTGGGATGCGGACTGTTTCCAGCTCGCGAGCCCACTACCCGTCGAAGAACCGCCGCACGAGGCCCGCCGCTGACCACCCGAGCTTCCCTCCCTGCCCTAACCCCGTCTGGTGACGCTTCCCCGAACGTCTTCCAGGCCGCCACCTCTACGGAGAAGCTGCGCGGGCAGTATTACACGCCGCCGGAGCTGGTGCGGCTCATCCTGGAGCAGGTGGCGCCGCTGCCCGGCGACGTCCTCCTCGACCCCTCCTGCGGCGACGGCGAGTTCCTGGTAGGCGCGGTGCACTACCTCCTGGACACCGGCGTCGCCTGGGACGCCGGCACCCTCCTGCGCTCCGTGGCCGGCCTGGACGTAAACGAGACCGCGGTCCTCGAAGCCCGGCGGCGCGTGGCAGACGCCATCCGCGAGCGGCTAGGAGTGACCGTGGCGCCCGAGGCAGTGAACGTCCGTTGTGCTAACGCCCTCGAGTTGCCGCCCGGCGAGCCACCGCTCGTTGCCCGAGCCGGCCGGCTGTTGGTGGTGGGGAACCCCCCCTACGTGGAGGCCAAGCGACTCTCCCGCGAGCTGAAGCTGAGCCTGAAGCAGCGGTTCCCCGCGGCCGCTTCCGGCGCGCCGGACCTGTATCTCTACTTCCTCCACGCCTGCCTGGGCTGGCTGCGCGCCGAGGACCGCCTGGCCCTGGTGCTGCCGAACCGGGTGCTGGTGAACTCCAACGCGCGGGAGCTGCGGGAACAGCTCCTCGGCCGTGAGCAGCTCCTCGGCATCGACTTCGCCACCCGGACCGGTATCTTTCCGGGAGCGGCGGTGTATCCGGTAGTACTCTATGCCGCGGGCCGGGTGGAAGACCCGCAGGTGAGCCTGGCGACGGTGCAGCGGTCGGCGACCGGGCTTTGCCGCGAGCCCCTTCCGTCGCTCCCGCGGGAGCTGTATGCCGCGACGGAAGCCCGCGCGCTCTTTCCCGCGCCGGCCGCCGGGCCGCTGGCGGAAGCGCTGGAGCGGCTGGTACGTCAGGTTCCCCGTGGGCGCCTGGCGGATCTGCTGGATATCCGGTGGTCCATCTCGTTCCACCGGCGGGGCTTGCGGGAGCGCTTCGTCAGCGCTTCCCGCGAAGGCATGCGGCAGCCGGAGCCGTTCCTGGGCGGCGGCACCTTCGCCGGCAACAGCGACGTCACCCGCTACCGCGCGGCCTGGGGCGGCTGGTGGATCAACTACGACTCAGAGCGGCTCCGCGCCGAAGGTAATCCGCTTCCGCCACGGGAGCTATTCGGGCCACCGCGGGTGGTGATCTGCCAGAACGGCCGCAGCCTCCGCGCCGCGTACGATGAGTCTGGCCACGTCCTGAAAGACACCCTCCTCTGCGGCCTGCTCCGCGAGACGGGCCATACCCTCACCACCTACCCCCGCGCGCTGGTGGGACTCCTCTGCTCCCGGGCGGTGCATTTCTACTATTCGCACGTGTTCCATGGCGGCCACGTAAACGGCGGCTACCTCCACTTCCTGCGTTCGTTCCTGGACGACATCCCAATCGGCGCGTGGTCGGCTCCGGCCGCGGTCGCGGTGGAGGAGCTGGTGCGAGCCCGCGAGGCGCTGCTGCCGGGCGCCGCCGCCGCGGCGATCGAAGAGGAGATCGAGGCCCGGGTCTGCGAGTGCTTCGGCATCACCCCGGCGGAGCAGGACCTGCTCCGGGAGTGGGGCGCGGCAGACGAGAACTGGCCGCTGCGAGACCGGGTCCGCCGCCCCGCCGAAACCAGGAGCGCCTGAGATGACGGCTTCCGCTCGCATCGTGCCGGTCTCCGTTTCGCCCTGGCTGTCGGTGCTCGTCTTTGGGGTGTGGGTCGCCGGCGCGTACGCCGGGCGCTGGGTGGGGGTCTGGGGCGGCGTGGGAAGCGCCGCGCTGATCACCGCGGCGGTGGCGGTGCTGGGGGTGCGCCGCGGGCTGGCGCCGCTGCTGCGGCCCACGGTGCCGCTGGTGCTGCAGGGAGTGGCGGCGGGCGCGGTGATGATTGCGGCGACGTACCTCCTCTTTCCGCTGGTGGTCCGCCTGAGCAGCGACGTCGCTTCGGCCACCGCCGCGCTCTACGAGCTGTTTAACTCCGGCCCCGCGCTGCTGCGGCTGATCTTGCTGGCCCCCGTGATCTTCTGCGAGGAGCTGGTGTGGCGCGGCCTCGTCCAGGGAACCCTCGCGGCCAAGCCCCGCGCCCGCGCGGCGCTCCTCTCCGCCGGCATCTACGCCCTGGCGCACCTGCCGCTCGGCTCGCCGCTGCTGGCCGTCATCGCGCTCGCTTGCGGTGTCTACTGGGGGCTCCTGCGCGCCTACACCGGCAGCCTCATTCCGGTGCTGGTGGCGCACCTGCTCTGGGATCTGGCGGTGATGGTGCTGTTTCCGCTGAGTTAATAACCACCATTGCTCGGTAAGGCAACAAACATCCGTTCGAAGAACTCATGTGAAATCGACCACATGGACGGTAGAAATGTGCGGTTGTGAGGAACAATCGGAGTAACCGCTCGTCTGAACGGAGTATAGAAGGTACGGCCTGCCTTCCGATCATCCGAAACTAGCGGACCAAGTAGTGCACGGTCAGAGTAGTAGCATGCTTAGCGTTTTTTCCAGATTTACCCAGCGGAGTTCGGCCTCTCGGAAGAGCACCCCGGCTCACACGCCGGAAACTCGCGAGCAGGCGGAAGCCTCGCTCGCCCTGGTCCGCGAGCTACTACACGCCGTCGAGCAATTCGTCCTCTCGACCCCCGATCTGGACAGCTCCCGCTTCCTGCACCGGATGCGCAGCACCGCCGCCGGCCTGGCCGGGGACGTGGACCCGGTGACCATGCGCCTCTACCAGGAGTGGCTGGGGAACGCCCTCCGGGCCTTCGGCGGCCTGCAGCAGAACTACATCCAGGAGCGCGAGACAGAGATGTGGCGGCTGCTGGATACCTATTCCCGCGCCACGCACGTCACCCAATCCACAGAGCACGCGCTGGTAGACCAGATCCGCGACGCGCACGTGCGCATGAAGGACCTGGTGACGCTGCCGGACATCCGCGCCGCCCGGATGCAGCTCGAAGACGAGCTCCAGCAGGTGCAGCGCGCCGTGATCCAGAAGGCGCGTGAGGATAAAGAACGCTCCGCGTCCCTGACACGGGAGGTCGCCCGGCTGGAGAGCGTGTTGGCTTCCGTACGCGGGCAGGCGGACTTCGACGTGCTGACCGGCGTCTTCCACCGGGCCGTGGTGGAAGACCGACTGCGGGCGCTGCTAGCCGAAGGGAAGCCGGTAACCATCGCCCTGATGGACGTGGACAACTTCCGGACCATCAACACCACCCTGGGCCACGCGGTTGGCGACCGGATCCTGGCCCTGGTGGGCGATCAGCTCCAGCGCGTCACGCGCTCCACGGACGTGGCGGCGCGGTACGGCGGCGACGAGTTCTGCTTCCTGGCCGTGGGTGGCACGGTGGACCAGCTCGCGCAGCGGCTGTCCGGCGCCGTCGGCCGGCGTCACGTGCGCCTGGAGCTGGATGAGCGGGTCTGTTCCGTCCTCCTCTCTCTCAGCGTCGGCATCACCTCCTCCTCGCCCGGCGACACGCTGGAGCAGGTAGTCGAGCGCGCCGGCCGGGCCCTCTCCGTGGTAAAAGCCGCCGGCAAGGGCGGCATCCGCGTGGCCCAGTAAGCAGCCTCCGCCCGGACCATTCCATCCCACGATACGGACCGTCTTTCGTTCGAAAGGCGGTCCGTTTTGCCGCCACGCTGTCCCGAGACGCTTCGCCGATCCAGTTTGTCGCCCCGCCAGGGAGGGGAGTGCGAGGCGGAGTCGGAACCTAATCGTTGTATTTCCCAACGTGGACAACGAAGACTCGGGAGGGATGAGTTGAAGGATAACGACCTGTCACGACGTAACTTCCTGGTCCGCTCGGCTAGCGCAATCTCCCTGGCTACGGTGCCGGAGTGGTACGCCCGTGAGGCGGCCGCTGCGGAAGACAAGCCGAAGAAAGAAGTCAAGCCGAACGACCGGATCAACATCGCCTGTATCGGCCCCGGCGGGTCCAAGGGCGGCTATCGCCAGGGCCTCGGGGATACCCGCAACATCAAGAACCAGGGTGGGGTGCAGGTAGTCGCGGTTTGCGACGTAGAGAAGCAGCACGCCCAGGAAGCCGCGCAGGCGCTGGGCCCCGGCGTCGACATCTACGGCGACTTCCGGGAGCTGCTGGAGCGCAAGGACATCGACGCGGTGGTCATCGGCACGCCGGACCACTGGCACACCGCCATCGCCATCGCGGCGATGAAGTCCGGTAAGGACGTCTACTGCGAGAAGCCGCTGACCCTCTTCATCGAGGAAGGCAAGAAGATCCGGGAAGCCCAGAAGAAGAGCAAGCGGATCTTCCAGGTCGGCAGCCAGCAGCGCTCCGACCAGCGGTTCCGCCTGGCTTGCGAGGTGGTGCGGAACGGCCGCATCGGCAAGATCAAGCGGGTGGAAGCGCGCCTGCCCAACGGCACCAAGGGCGGCCCGTTCCCCACGTCGCCGGTGCCGGCGGACTTCAACTGGGACATGTGGCTCGGGCCGGCCTTCTGGACCGACTACATCAAGGAGCGCACCCACGGCAACTTCCGCCACTGGTTCGAGTACTCCGGCGGCATGATGACGGACTG
>JAJFMS010001040.1 GCA_020696885.1 Armatimonadota bacterium
CGGTCCGCGTCTACTCCAGGAAGTGACCGGGATCCTGGACGATCCGGAGCGGCTAGCGCAGATGCGAAAGGCCAGCCGCGCCCAGGGCCAGCCCGACGCGGCCCGGCGAGTAGCGGACCTACTCCTCGACCTGGCCGAGCGAGGCAGGTCCCGGAAGCGAAGCGGAACGGCGCTGGAAGGCATTAATGCGTAATCCGTAATCCGTAATGCGTAAGGAACCGCTCTCGATAGCAGGTCGTTACGCATTACGGATCACGCATTACGCACCCTGCAGGTTGGAGCAACGAACACCAGAATGGATCAGGTTTACCACTTCATCGGAATTGGCGGGTCGGGAATGAGCGGGCTTGCGCGCCTGCTGCTCACCGACGGCGTTCGCGTCACCGGGTCGGACATCAAGGCCAGTGACACCACCCGTGCCCTGGAAGCCGCGGGTGCGCGCGTCCAGATCGGGCATCGGGCGGAGAACATCGAGGGCGCCACGCGGGTGATCTACACCGCGGCAGTCCGCGATGACAACCCGGAGCTGGTGGCCGCGCGGGAGCGGGGGCTGCCTACCAGCATCCGCGCCGAGATGCTGGGCGAAGTGATGCAGGGCAAGTGCGGCATCGCCATCTCCGGCACGCACGGCAAGACCACCACCACCGGCTTCGCGGCGTCCGTGTTCCTGGCGGCGGAGACGGACCCCACCATCCTGGTAGGTGGGGACTGGAGCGCCATCGGCGGCAACGCCCGCGCCGGCCGGGGCCGCTATTTCATCGCGGAAGCCTGCGAGGCGTTCGACTCGTTCCTGGAGCTCCACCCGAACGTGGCGCTCATCACCAACATCGAAGCGGATCACCTGGACTGGCACAAGTCCCTGGACGGCGTGATCGATGCGTTCCGGCGGTTCCTGGGGCAGCTTCAGCCCGGCGGTTACGTGGTGGGCTGCCGGGACGATGAGCGCGTGCGCCGCCTCCTCCCCCGCATCGACCGGCGCTCCGTGACGTATGGTTTGGAAGACGGCGCCGACTATGTAGCCGTGGACCTCCGCCTCAACCACCCGCAGCCGACCTTTACGGTGGTCCGAGAAGGACACCCGCTGGGGGAGGTGCGGCTGAGCGTGCCGGGCCGGCACAACGTGCTCAATGCCCTGGGCGTAGCAGCGCTGGCTACGGAAGAGGGGCTGCCGTTCGAAGCGATCGCCGCGGGCCTGGGCCGCTTCCGGGGCGTGGGGCGCCGGTTCGAGCTGCTTGGGGACGTGGAAGACGTGATGGTGCTGGACGACTACGCCCACCATCCCACGGAAGTAGCGGCCACGCTCAGTGCGGCCCGGGGATCGCTGGGGCGCTACACCACGGCGGTGTTCCAGCCGCACCTTTACAGCCGCACCCAACTGCTGCTCGAGGAGTTCGCGCGGGCGTTTACCGATGCGAACCGGGTGATCATCACGGAGATCTACGCGGCCCGCGAGGAGCCGATCCCCGGCGTTACGGGGGCACTGCTGGCGGAGCGGATCCGGGTTGCGGATCCCGAGAAGCAGGTCGATTTCGTCGGCAGCCGGGAGGAGCTCCTCCAACGGCTGGAAGCGGAGACCCGGCCCGGCGACCTGGTGATCACCATGGGCGCCGGCGACATCCGCGAGGTCGGCGAGCAGTTGGTTGAAACGCTCAAGAAGAGATCGCAGAAGTAACGGAGCACCGGAGTAGGTGGGCTCCCAACTGCTCCTACCCTCCTCCTTCCACACTCCCCGACGCAGAACGTCTAGAAGTCACACCGATGTCCAGAATTCGTGTAGCCGTATTGATGGGGGGTACCTCGGCGGAGCGGGAAGTCTCGCTTTCCACCGGCCGGCAGGTACTCCAGGCGCTGAACCGCGAGCGTTACGATGCCTTCCCGGTGGACACCGCCTACCTGCAACTGCGAGGCCTGTCCGCCCCTGCGGCGAGTGCCCTGCCGGGGGACGCGCCTACGCCCGAGGGTGAAGCCGCGGACACCCCGGCGCTCCGGCTGCCGTCCGGAGATGCCCTGGTGCTGCCCTCCCCGGGAGAGCCGCCGCTGGTGGGGCGGAACCGGCCGGACGTGGCGCTGATCTGCCTGCACGGGCGGTTTGGTGAAGACGGCACCATCCAGGGCATGCTGGAGCTGCTGGGCATCCCGTACTCCGGGTCCGGCGTGCTGGCCAGCGCCCTGGCGATGGACAAGACCATGGCGAAGAAGATCTTCCAGGTGGAAGGCATTCCCACGCCGCCGGCGGTGACCGTGGTCGGGCGCGCCGCGGCGGATGCGTACCTCCGCTCGCTGCGGGCCGGTACGGCGACCGTTACCTGCCCCGCCGTGGTGAAGCCGAGCCGGCAGGGCTCCACCATCGGCATCTCCATCGTGCGGGCGCCCGAAGACATGGCGGCAGCCCTGGACACCGCGCTCGAGTTCGACAGCGAGGTGCTGATCGAGAAGTTCGTGGAAGGGATCGAGATCACCGGGCCGGTGCTGGGCAACGACGAGCTGGAATGCCTGCCGCTGGTGGAGATCCTGCCCAACGGCGGCTTCTACGATTACGAAGCGAAGTACACCCCCGGCGCCACGGAAGAGATCTGCCCCGCGCGCCTCTCTCCCGAACTGACGCGAGAGGCGCAGGAACTGGCGGCACGGGCGCACCGGGCGCTCGGCTGCCGCGGCTTCTCCCGCACGGACATGCTCGTGGCCGAGGATGGGATCTTGCTCGATCGCATGATCGAACTGGCCCTGGAGGGGCACGCCTGTGAACCGACAACCGCCGCACGCCCGTGACCAGCGCTTCGCCGCCGCGCGTCGCGAGCGCCGTGAGCGGAACCGGAAGAAGCCGGACATCCTGGGAGCTCTCCGCGTCGTCGTCGCGTTGCTCCTGATCGCGCAGAGTATCCGGGTGGCGTTCACCTCGCCGCGCCTCCGGCTGCACGATGTCCGCGTTACCGGAACGCAGCGCCTCGCGCCTCCGGACGTGCAGCGCCTGGGCGGCGTGCCGATGGGGCAGAACGTCTTCCGCTGCAACCTGGTACGGGTGTCCGAGCAGATCCGCCGGGACCCGGTGATCAAAGACGTGGTGGTGACCCGGGAGCTTCCGGCCACGCTCCACGTGGCGATCCGCGAGCGCGTACCGGCCCTGCAGGTGATGTCCGGCGCGCAGCGTTTCGACGCCGACGACGAGGGGTTTGTCTTCCGCCGCGCGGAGGCGCTCACCAAGGGACTTCCGCTGCTCCAGCTCCCGGAGAAAGACCTTCCGGGGGTCGGGCAATCGCTCGCGGCGCCCACGCTCAAGGCCGTGCAAGAGTGCGCGCGGCTGGCCGGAACGCAAGGTTTGCAACTTCGCAATCTGCGCGTTGACGGGGCTGGGGACCTGTGGTTAAATGTCGAAATCAGCCCCAAAAACCCGGCCGCGCCGCCGATGTTGGCGGTCCGTCTCGGCCGCCCGACCGACCTCCCCGAGAAGTTCCGCGACATCCGTCAGGTGCTGTTGGGGGTGCCGGATCTCACGGCTAAGGGTTCCTTCCTCAACGTCATGTGTGCGGGGAGCCCCTCCTACATGACGGACTCCGAAACCACCAAGACGAACTGAGCCTAATTCATGGCCGATCCTGCCTTCGAGTCGCCTCAAATCGCGGAGCCCCCGCCGCCCGCCGACGGCGGAGCGGCGGTTTCCGCGTGGCATCCGGATCATGCGTGGGTCTGGCAGGTGACCGCGCTGAGCATCGGCCTGGGGATCCTGTTGGCGCTGGCGATCCGGACGACCGAGCGGATCCGCGTCTCCAACGATACCACCCGCCTGGGCGTTTCCACGGCGTTCCTCAGCCGCTACAAAGAGCAGAACGAGCGGCTGCAGCAGGAGATGCTGGACCTGCGTCGCCAGAAGGACCAGTTCATCTCCGGCATGAACGACGACAGCCGGGCGACGGAAGACCGGAAGCGGCAGTTCGAGGAGTTGAAAGCCAGCGCCGGGATCTCGGCGGGCATGGGGCCGGGAGTGGAGATTACGGTGCGGGACAACACCGGGCCGCTCCTCCCTGGCGACGAGCCTGGCAACTTCGCGCTCAACCTGGTGCATGATCAGGACCTGATTAGCCTGATCAACGAGTTGAAGATGGCCGGCTCCACCCAGATCGCCATCGCCGGCGCAGACGCCGAGAACCTCCAGCGCGTTATCGTCACCACCACCGCCCGGTGCGTCGGCCCCACGGCGATAGTGAACGGGATTCCGCTCTCCGCGCCGTACCGCATCGTGGCGCTGGGTGACCCTGCGGCGCTCCGCGCTGCGCTGGAGCGACCGGAAAGCTACGTCCGCGGGCGCAAGCTGGACGAGCGGAAAATGATTTCCATCCGCGAAGAGATGGAGTTGTCGGTGCCGGAATACTCGGGCACCTTGAACCCGCGTTACGCGCGGCCGATTGTGAAGAAGGATAAGGCTAAGCCGACCGGCTAACGTACAGGTAAGCTGGCCGCCTCTCCCGATCCCGTCGCAGCCGTGCCCCGGTGCGCTGCTAACGCGACCCACGTGGGTTCCGTAGTACTAAGCCCAACGTAT
>JAJFMS010001041.1 GCA_020696885.1 Armatimonadota bacterium
CTCCGCCGCCATGTCCATGCACCAGTAGGAGAGCGGGCACGCCTCCCGGCACTGCGGCCCGAGGAGGCGGTGGGCCGGCGCCCCGGCGTGCTTGCCGCACAGGTCCCACAGCGCCATCTGGAGCCCCGCCCCCAGCGTGTCGTCCCACAGCAGTTCGAACGGGTTGCGAGTCAGCGCGCGCTCCACGGCCGCCTGGGTGACGGCGGCCCAGGTGTAGTAGACAACGGTCTCGCCCCAGCCGAGGAGGCCGTTGTCCGCCTTCACCTTGCAGAGCTCCACCAGCGACCAGTCGCCGCTGCGGCGCCCCATCGCCTGGACGTGAGGCTCTCGAAAAGGCACTCGAACCAGAATCCGCTCGATGCGCTCTATCTGCATGGGCTACTCCGTTTCGTCCCGGCGGCGCTGCTATCGCCAGGTTGGCGCGCCCGGTCCGGATCTCCTGGCCTGAATGGCGGTCGCGGGAAACCTTTGGCGTGGGAATCCGTCATAGGTTGCACTGGAGCGGTGCGGTAATTTAGCAGAGCTCCGTAACCCGGGCGGCGGTACGGCCGTTAGGTACGTCAACATGAGCTGTACGTCGCGGGAAGAGCGGGTCATGACGATGCGTCCACTGCGGTTCTCGGTTCCGGCCCAAGGCCTGGCGATCATGCTCACCGCGATCGCCGCTCTTTCGCTGTACCCGGCCCCGGTGCGGGCGCAGCAGGAAGAGCCGGACCCGGCGGTGGCGGCCGGCCGGCCCACGAAGAAGCCGCCGCGCGTCAGCATCACCGTCATCCCCGGCCAGGCCAACGTCACCCGCAAGGGCCGGATGACGCCGGTGCGGGTGCTCCTCCAGAACAACGGCGACCCCCTGCTCGGCCGCCTGGAGCTCCACGACACGTACGGCAACGACACCGAGATGGCGGTGGACCTCCCGCGCCGCGCCAACAAGGCCTACACGTTGTTCGCGCCGCTGGCGCCTTCGGACCGGGGTCCCGAGGCGGCCACGCTTACCCTTTATGAAGGGAACAAGGCGCTGGCCCGCGAGTCACTGCGGCCGGAGTTCCACGAAGACCTCCCGATCGTGCTGGTCTGCACGGCGGACGGGGCGAACCTGAAGTTCCTGAACGCGGGCGGACGCGTGCTGGTGAACGCGGCGGCGCCCATAGACCTGCCGCGCCAATGGCCCGGCTATGAGCCGGCGGACGTGGTGGTGCTCAACGGCCGCGCCTGGGCCGAGATGGACGACGAGCAGAAGCGCGCCTTCCGGCTCTGGGTAGGCCAGGGCGGCCGCGCCATCCTGTGCGGGGAGTCGTCCACGGAATGGCGAGACCCGGAAGCGCAGTCCCTCGTGGGCGTGATCCCGGAGCAGCCCGCTTCCGTGCAAACGCTCACCTGCGTGACGCCGTGGGCCGGTAAGCCATTCCACACCGAGTCCGGCAGCCTGCTCACGGTGAGCGGCCCGCTGCAGCCCGGCACCTCGATCCCGTTCGGCCAGGGCGCCCGCCCGCTGATCGTGATGCGAGATACGCTGCGCGGCAAGGTGCTGTGGCTCGGCTTTGACCCGTTCCGGGAGACAGTGCGGAACTGGGAAGGCTCCGAATCGTTCTGGCGCCGCGCGCTCCAGACCATCCGCACCCAGCGGACCGCCGGCGAGGCTCCCGTTCTGGCACAGATCCCGGACGCGGTCACCGCCGCGCGCGCCCTGCCGCGGCTGCCCGCGCCGCCGCTGGCGGCGATCCTGGTGTTCGGACTCTCCTACGCCGTCATCTTCGGGCCGGTGAACATCGCGGTGCTGCGCCGCCTCCGGCGGACGGTGCGCGCCTGGCTCTTCGTGCCCGCCCTGGCTCTCGGGATGACGCTGGTGGTGCTGTTCGTCGGGCAGTCGTGGGGGAATGCGCGGACGGTGCTGAACAGCCTCACGGTGCTGAATGCGGACAACGGTGGCCGCACCGCCTGGGAAGAAACGGTCACCGGGGTGTTCAGTCCCACCAACCGCTCGTTCGACCTGGCGATCGAGGACACCGCACCGGGAATCCGGGACCTCGGCAGCGGCGGGGAGACTGACGTGGAGCCGCCGACGGAGCTCGGCTGGCCGGATCGTCAGGGCGACGGGACCACTGGTTGGGACCAGGTAGCGCTGCAGTTGTTCGCCACCCGGGTGCTGGACCACTGGCGACCGCGGGACCTGGGCGGCGCGGTGGAGATCAAGCTCGCCGCCGACGGATCGGGCACGGTGACCAACGGCACGCAGTTGCCCGCGCGCGGTGCCTACCTCGTCCGGAACGGCCGGTACTGCTGGATCGGCCAACTGGACCCGGGCGCGACGGCTCGCGTGGAGGCGAAGACCTGGAAGGGCCAGATCGGCGGCGCCCTGCCCGAGCCGGACCGCACCGGGCAGCTCCGTGAGAACCAGTTGTTCCGGGAGAAGGTAGACCGGCTGTGGCGCGGCGCGCGAGACGTGCTGGTGGCGCAGGCGCAGCGGAAGGAAACCTGGCTGGTGGCGGAGGTCTCCGATCCCAGCGGCGGGCTCCGCGTGGCGGACGTGCCCAATAACAACCGGGCCGCCTTACTGCTGGTGCGAGCGCAGCGGCCGGGCGCCGGACGAGGGGGTAACTGATGGTAGCCGACTCCCGCGACGAACTTGCCGACCTCTACCCGGAGCTGCTGGACGCCGAGCCGCCGCCGGCAACGCTGGCGCAGGCGACGGTCCGCCAG
>JAJFMS010001042.1 GCA_020696885.1 Armatimonadota bacterium
TGGAGGCCGCCGCCGGCTATGGGCGGTATCTTCACGGGGAAGCGATCGGCATTGGGATGGCGGCCGCCGGCTGGTTGGGGGTGCGCACCGGCCGGCTCGATGCGCTCGAAGCTGCGCGGATCGAGCAGTTGCTCGCGGACTACGGCATTCCGATCCGGCTGGAGGAGGCGCTCGACGAGGAGAGCATCATCTCGTTGATGCGCGCAGATAAGAAGTCTGTAGCCGGAGTACTCCGGTTCGTACTGGCTTCGCGGATCGGGGAGGTGACGGTAACCCCGCTGGACGAAGCGCTTGTCCGGGAGGCGGTTCGTGCGATCTCCGGCTACCGAACGGGGTCTGCCCGTTGACTGCGACCGGGGAATGTAGGTAGCGATGGGGGGAGGGAACGTGCAGACCCGACGAGCGATTCTCAGTAGGGGCACTCGCCGTGGTTGCCCTCGCCAGGCCGACCTCCCGGCGCTGGCAAAGCGGTACCCACCGGGTGGAAGCGGTACGGCTTTGCGCGCGCCCGCACCGTCGTCGTTTGCCGGGCCACCACGGCGCATGCCCTAACCCGACAACGGCCTTGAGCCCCCTCTACTTCGCGGTCGCCCCGTGCCCGCGGAAACTAGCAAACCTCGTCAGTGAGGAACCTCGGAGCCGCGTGTTGCGTCCATGATCCAGAAAGCAGTCGGAACAAGAGATGACTCACCGGACCCCGCTGGTCACAGTGGAGGCCTCTGGTGGCACTGGCTCGATGCCGCGCCTGCTTTCTGGCTGGTAGTGGTGGGCAGTGCCTACAGCCTGCTCGCGCTTCACCCGCTGGTCCCGACGGCGAAGGAAGTGCCGGGCATGGCAGAAGCGGATCGGCTCGCGCTGCCCCTCTTGGTGGTGACCCTCACCGCCGGTATAATACGGTACGTTTGCGCTCGCGCCTCGGAGCAACAGTCCGGCCTCCCGCCGGCATCCCGGGCGGAGCGGCGAGACACCGAATGAACTCCGAAGGAACTTCGGGCAACCCGGCCGCGGCCGTCATCCGCCTGCTGAACGAGCGCTATGAGCTCGGCGAACGCCTCGCCGAGGGCGCATTCTTTTTCACGCATCGCGGGCGGGATCTGGAGAGCGGCCAGACAGTAGCGATCAAGATCCTCCGCCCCGAGTTCGCGGCGGAAGAGGCGTTCGCCACCCGGTTGCTGTCCGAGGCCCAATCCGCCGCCAGCCTACAGCACCCGAACATCGCCCAGGTGTACGCCGCGTGGCGAGAGCGCGGCACCGTGGTCATCGTCACGGAGTGGGTCCGCGGCATCAACCTGAAGGACCGGATCCGCCGCGTGGCGCCTTTCCCGCTCGCCGTAGCGATGGATATCTTGCTCGCCTGCGCCGAGGTGCTGAACCACGCCCACGAGCGCGGCTTCGTCCACGGAGACGTGCGGCCGGACAACATCATCATCACGCCGGAAGGCCGTGTGAAGATCACCGACTTTGGGCTCGGCGCCAGCGTCGCGTCGTCGCAGCGGATTCAGCTCGCCGCGTTGCCCCGGGCCGTCTACTACCTGGCCCCGGAGTTGGTGGAAGGCCGGGTCACCGAGGCCGCCACGGACATCTACTCCCTTGGCTGCGTGCTGTATGAGATGCTGGCCGGCGTGGTGCCGTTCGACGCGGAAACGCCGCTCGCGGTGGCCGCCAAGCACCTCCACCAGGCGGTCCCCGCACTCCGCGCCGTGAATACCCAGGTCCCCCCGTGTGTGGAAGGGATCGCGGCCAAGTGCATGCAAAAAGATCCGATGGCCCGGTACCTCACGGTGCAGGCCGTCATCAGCGACATCCAGGCCGTTCGCGAAGGCATCCGGAACGGCACTTCGCTTGATTGGAGCCCCTTGAAAAGCCCGGTGGAGAGCCCAACAGTGCCGAAAGAGTCCAGAGCGCGCGCCCCTCGCCGCGAGCCCAAGGCACAAAAGGAGCGCGAGCCGGCGTCCGGCGGACCCAGCATGGGCTTGCTGGTAGGTCTCGGGCTCTTCGCCGTGGCGATGATCGCCGCGTTCGCGTTCTTTCTCAGCACGTGGCTATTCGGCAACCCCTTCGATGGCGCCCCTCGTGAGGTGAGCGTGCCCGCAGGCCTGGTGGGGATGCAGCAGCAGCAGGCGGTGGACTCGCTCAAGCAGGCTGGCCTTACCGCGGACATCCGCGCCGAGTTCAGCGAAAAGCCCGAGGGGATCGTCTACGATACCGCCCCCAAGGTCGGCGTGGAGATGCGGACCGGCAAACCGGTGGTACTCTACATCAGCAAGGGGGCGGAGCCGATCAGCGTGCCGGACCTGGTGGGCAAGAAGCGGGCGGAGGCCCAGGAAGCCCTGCGTGCCGCCGGACTGGTGATGGGAGAGACCAAGGCCGAGTACAGCGAGGTCTATGAGAAGGGAGAGGTCATCTCCCAGTCCCCCCTCGGGAAGACACAGGCGAAAAAGAAGACCGCCGTGCTGCTCATCGTGAGCAAGGGCCCGGAGCCGGTCGCGCCCGATCCAACCCCGGTAGCCGTGGAGACGCCGGTCACCCCGGACACCCCCACCACTCCGACACCCGAACCCACCACGCCGGGTGAGATGGCGGTGCGGGAGCACGAAGTGTCGGTTCGCGTGCCGCGCACCTCCCGGGGCGCGCAGACGGTGAAGATCATCGTGCGCAACGAGGACGGCTCGGAAGAGACGGTCTACGAGCAGGACC
>JAJFMS010000060.1 GCA_020696885.1 Armatimonadota bacterium
AGCCGCGGTCCGGCTGGTCCGGTAGCAGCTCCACGGTAACGGTGTGGACGGTATCCGCCAGCCCCTCGCCGATGGTGAGCGAGGCCAGCCGGTGATACGAGGAGTACTGATCGAACCGGGGCCGTGGCGGCGAGGCCTTACCGTCCAGGGTACAGAGCACCTGGCCGCCATCCGGCCCCAGCAGGTCGTACAGCTTCGCGGCGGTGCCTTTGAACTTGAAGGTGAGGCGCTCGCCCGGCTTCGTGGCTTCCCAGAGCTTCGGCATCCGGCTCCGGAACTGGGCGCCCAGCCCCTCCGTGGCGGGGAGCTGCTTCCAACCGGAGGAGAGCATCGCCGGCGTGAGCGGGACCAGCTTCGCGGCCTCCCAGTTGTCCGGGGAGAATGGTACCTTCAGCCGGTGCGGCGCCGGCTTGCCTTCCGCCTTCAGCGGCTCCAGCGCGCCTGCGATCACCTGCGTGTAGACCTCGTGGCCCGCGTCGAGCGGATGCACGCCGTCGTTCGAGAAGAGGATCTGCCCCTCCGGCACCGGCTGCGGCTTGCCCTCGGCGTCCTTTCCGGGCGCGAAGAGCAGCTTCCCCACCCGCGCCAGCTCCGCCACCTTCATCGCCATGTTGATGGAGGGGATGCCGTAGTGGTCCGCCAGGATCTCGTCTGCGGACGCGGCGCGCGGGCAGAAGCCCCGGTCCAGGTCCGTCTCGTAGCCGGTGCGGAACGTGTAGACGTAGCAGAGGTCCGTGGCCGGATCCGCGGTCCAGCACTGCCGCACGATCCCTTCCATCCCTCGCCAGATGTTCTCCGGGCTGGCCCCGCCGTCGTTGACGGAGAACTCCACGAACACCAGGTCCGGCCGGTGCTGGAGCACGTCTTGCCGGAAGCGGTAGACCCCGAGGTCCGAGCCGGTGCCGCCGATGGCGGCGTTGATCTCCACGACCTTCGCCTGTGGGAAGCTCTTCCGGAACCAGTTGAGCGTCTTCGGCCGCCAGCCGTCCTGCGCGGTGATGCTGCCGCCGAAGTAGGCGATGCGCACCTCCCCGCCCGCCCGCAGCTTGGCAAACGTGTTCGCCAACCCATCCCGGCTGCGCGAGAGCTGCGCGGGGACCGGCGCATAGGGCTTCGTCGGCTCCGCGGCCCGTGACAGTGCGGCGGCCGTGAGTGAGAGCAGGACGAGGGAGATGAATGGGAGGGTTGTTTTCACTCGGTTTCCTATCGGTGCGCCGTCTCGGCTCCGGCCCTTCACGTCGTTGCTGGCCCCGGTCATTGCGAAGCGCCCATCGCCCCGTCCGGACTTTACCGTGCTCCCGTGGCGCTGTGGCAATCCCGAAGGTTGAGCAGCACGCCGTCCAGCCCTTCTCCGTCATTGCGAAGCGCCCATCGCCGCGATGAGACTTCGCCGTGCTATCGTGGCGCTGTGGCAATCCCGAAGGTTGAGCCGTACCAGGCCTGGGTGTTTCGGCGTCTGGCCGGATCCGCATTCGGTCGGGATGGCCACGGGAGCAAAAGACGCTCCCTCGCCATGACGGTTCTGTTGTTAACGAGCTACTAACCGTGCGGTCTTCTTCCCTACCCGCATCCATCCGCCCGGGGCGGGTACTTGCACAGCGACACCATATGCTCCGTGGGGAGGAACCCGGCCGACTCGTAGAGCCGCGCGGCGTGGTAATCCGGATCCGCCACGATGACCAGCTCCCGGGTGCCGAGTTGCTCGAAGCCGTAGCGCGAAGCGTGGTGTAGCAGGGTCCGGCAGATGCCGCGGCGGCGGAAGTCCGGGTGGACCCCCACCGACTGGAAGCGGCCTAACCCCTCGCGGGCGAAGAGGCCGAGGTCGCCCACCAGCCGCTCGCCGGCGAACGCGCCGAACCAGGCGCCGAGTCCGGAGTCGGTCATCCGCCGGTAGCGATCCACCTGCCGCTGGGAGAAGACGCGATAGCCCTCCAGCTCATGCCGGGGATCGCGGCAGGCGACGTGGTTCTCCAGCACTTGAGCCCAGTCCTCGTCCGTCACCACCTGCCGCGCCTCGATCCCGGCCGCGCGGTCCGGCAGCGGACAGGGATCCCGCGTGGTCAACACTACGGAATAGATCGCCTCGAAGCCGGGTGGGAGCAGGCGGTTCACGTCCCCCACCTCGGCGGCGGGGAGATCCAGCGCCAGGGCGACGTGCTCGGTGACGGGCGGGCGACCGACCTCCGCGGCGAACAGCTCCCGCCACTCGGGCAGCTCGTCCGGTTCGGGGGCGCGGGGGAAGACGAGGAAGTTACCCCAGTAGTGCGTGGGGTTCAACGGGCTGCGAGCCACGACGTAGTCGCCGCGGTCGATGACCTCGCCGTCGAAGGCCACGAAGAACAGGTCGGTGCGATAACCCAGCGAGCGGATCGGCATCAGCGCTCCATCCCCTTCAGCAGCTTCACCGCCGCGTTCGCCCAGCGGTGCCCGTTCTCCGGCTCGTAGCGCGCGCTGCGGTAGCCGGCCTCGTAGCCGCCTTCCTGGTAGCCTTTCCGGGTGGGGATGTACCCCAGGCTGCCGTTGGTGAGGCCCAACGTCCGCGTGGGCTTGAACGGCGAGCCGGCCTCGATCTCCCGGCCCAGTTCCACGAAGTACTCCCCCGGCACGGCGGCCATCCCGAATGACCCGAGCCGCAGCGCGGCGATCTCGGCGCGGTGCTCCCGGTCCCGGGTTTTGGCCAGCACCAGTGCGGCGGGTGCGTAGAGGCCGTTGAACTGGAACGGATCGTTCCCGGTGCGCAGCCGCTCTTCCGCTTCCGCCAGCTCCGCGGCCGAAGGGCGGCGCAGCCGGCACGGCACGGTGGTTGTGCGCGCTTCCAGGCGATCCACCGTGATCACGTCCCCCTGCGGGAGCGAGCTCCGCACGGCCTCCGCCAGCGCGCGGCCGATGCGGCGCGACTCCTCCGGGCCGGACTTCTGCGCCGGGTTGCTCACGTTGATGTGGTTGATGTTGCCGCAGCAGGTGTTGAGGTAGATCACCCGCCAGTCTCGCCCCAGCGACTCCCGCAGCGCGTCCGTGAGGTGGGCGGGATAGTCCGCGGAGTACTGCGTGCCGCCCACGCAGTCCGGATGCACCCCGTAGAACACGGCGAGGATCCGGTTCTTCTCGAACCGGAGCGTGTGCACGCGCGGGTCGATCTCCCCGGCGGGCGCTACCACGTCCGGGTTGTTGCGGCCGGGATTGGTGCGCACGCGCCCATCCTTCATCAGGAAGCGGCGGTAATGGGCCACCGTGTTCTCACGGCCCGCGTGGAGCGTCAGCCGGTCTTCCGCCGCCGCCTCGGCCGCGGCGCGGACCACCGCATCGGCCGTGCGATCCACGAGCGTGGTGATCCAGCTCTCGTCCACTTTCCCCGGGTAGAACTCCGGGTAGATCTCCTCGGCATCGGAGGTGAACGCGTCGGTGCGGGGCACCATGCCGCCGGTGTGGGTGTGCGAGCAGTGGACCCAGACCTGCTTCGGCGCCGGCACCTTCCGCTCCCGCGCCAGGCTCCGGGTCTTCAGGCGGATGCGCTGCACCAGCGACGCCCCCATCCCGATGAGGTCGCACGCTACCACCGCCACGCGGTCGTCTCCCTGCTGCAGGTAGAGGACCTTGGCCTTCAGCGGGTCCAGCACGCCGGTAGCCTGGCGGTCCTTGAAGTAGCCGGGCATCGAGCCGCCCAGCGGCGGGGTGATGTCCGCCTCCGTGTAAGCGGCCCGCAGCGGTACTTCGGCCGCGCCCCGTCCGGCGGCAGGGAGGAGCAGCGCTACCACCGCCAGCGCCAGGCCGGCGGCCGTCCATCGTGCTAAAGGCATTGACTCCGTTCTCCGTATATGGGCCACGGTGCGAACTTCTCGACCGCGCCCGCGAACACCTCCGGCATCCCGGCAGTGCGAGCGAGACGACGAAAGGAGAGTGTGGCCGGTCGCTTGAAGTGATCGTCAGCGCTTCTGAGTGGACGCCAAATCCGGTCAGGGAGTGCCGTTCGCCACGGTCGGCGCCTCCACCAGTTCCCGGGAGCGGCGGAACGCGTATTTCTCCGCCTGGACGTACGGTGACGGCACCTACTCCCTCCGGCTGCCGGCCGGAAAGTGGTCGATCACGCCGGGAACCGCCGATGGCTACCTGCCGGGAGTCGAGCTGCCGGCACGTGAGCTGAAGGAAGTCGAGCGGGTGGGAGACGTGATGCTGAAGCTGGCGCGTCGTTCCGCGGGCCAGGGCTGAGCGGCGCCGGCAGTCACCACGGTTACTCATCCGAGCATGGAGTAGCAGGCCGCAACACTCCAGTTCTCCACTACTCCATTACTCCGTCCTCGTTTCTGCTCCCATCCGTAGAAAGACGCGCCCATGCCCACAAAACACAAGCCGGAGCTGCATCAGCCCGCCCTGGACCTCATTCAAACCGTCTACACGGCGCACCAAGCCGGAGCCGGCGCCTTGAGCCTGCTGGAGCTGGCGCGGACGTTCAGCGGCAGCCTCTCCGCCGCGGATGAGGAGAAGCTCCGGCAGCGGGGAAACCTGGAGCTCGCGAAGACCGACGCCGGCGGCGGGACCTTCCGGAACGAGGGCGCCGAGGTGACGCGGAAAGACGGGGAGGTCACCGTCTCCATCCCGCCGCTGATCCAGGGCAACTACACCGCTTCCCCGGAGGCGTGCAAGCTGGCCTTCGACGGCAACCACACGATCCTGGGGAAGGTGAAGATCGTGATCGTTACGGTGACGGCCAAGCTGAGGTCCGTCTCGATCGACCAGCGCGAGATCTTTGTCGACACCGATAAGGATCAGGGCGACCTGCGGATCATCCACGGATAGCAGTTAATTGCAAAAACGATCTCAAGTGGAGTGCCAGCGTACGGAAAACTCCCAACAGGAGACCTCGCCCCGGGCTCGACGGAGCGATCCGTCGAGCCCGGGGCGTTGACTCGCGCCGGAGTATCCGCCGGACAGTGGACTGAGCGGCTCGTCCGAGAGAGCGATTCTGCCCGGTTGCTACTCATCATATCGAGCACTCGTGCTGTCGCTGCTGTCGTTCATTAACCGGGCGATCGCATCGAAAAGATGACTGCGGCCGCTGCCTCCGCAACCACCTCCGCCGCTGCCGATGGCGGCTGCAAGAGGTTGCTGGTGGCGAGTGCGACAGCTGACGGGTCCGCCCCCTTAACGCGGCTCTAAACCAGGCCGACGTACCGCCGGCACGCCTGGATAGGGCCCGGACAGCACCGATTTCGGCCGCCTCCCGCCCCTGCGTGTCGAGTGAGCTGCACGCGTCCGGCGTCTCCTACGAGCCCCAACGGCACTCTCCCGAGCGTCAGCACAGCGCCCCGGTGCGGGTAGCCCAAAGTAGGAATCGTGGGCGAAGCGCAACCAGCGCGCCGCCACGTGCAGCCCAGGGCGGCTCAATTGCACCCCCCTCCAGCGCCCCCGATCGTCTCCCGATAACGCCACCATCGTTGACGCAGGCGTTTGGTTGAACGGGAGTAGTATGATCGCTATCTTGCACAAAGAATCGCTCCGCCCCCTGCACGAAGTGGCGAGCCAGGATCTGGTGGGCGCGGACCTCAAAGAGCTGCAGCTCTCGTCCGCCCTGCTCTGGAGCAAAGACATGGACGGCGCCTGCCTCCGCGGCACCCGCCTCCGCAATGCAAACCTGGACCGCGCCAGCCTGCGCGGCGCCGACCTCTCCGGAGCGGACCTGCGCGGCGCCACGCTGAAGGGCACGGACCTGCGCGGCGCCAATCTCCAGGGCGCCGATCTGCGCGGCGCGAGCCTGGAAGGCGCAGACCTGCGCGGCGCTCGCCTGAGCGGGGTGCAGTTCAGCCAGGGCCGCTACAACAGCAAGACCCGCTGGCCGCTGCTGCTCTGGGCCGATCCGCGGCGACAGCAGAGCGTGCATCTGGTGGGTGGGGGTTAGTGGTTAGTGGCTGGTGGGGAGTGGGGAGACGAGGCCGTCGGTGGTCCTCGCGGCGGGAGATCCCCGTCGCCGCCTGCGGCGCACAGCGGCAGCGCGGCGACGCGGGCCCCCCGCCGTACCGTGGCAGGTTTTGTCTTGACGCGGAAATCAGAAGACGCTACGATAATCCTGGATTCAACGCCGCCGGGCCGGGCCAAAAACTCGGTTCTCGCTCTGGGCTACCAGGCGTAGCGGGTCGTTGAGATACCACTGCGGGAGTAGTTCAGTGGTAGAACGTCAGCTTCCCAAGCTGAATGTCGTGGGTTCGAGTCCCATCTCCCGCTTTACCACCCAGAGTCGCAGCTAGAACTCGGTTCTCGCTGCGGCTTTTCTAATTGTAAGGTGTCCGTCATCCGGCGAACGGTCGCCAGACGGCCTTGACGATCGCCGCGGCTGGCGTCGCCGAACCCGATACCTGCTCCATCGACCCTCCAGCCGCGAACCGTTCACAGGAACGTAACGGCCTGGCGTAGCACGCTTGCCTACGCTGTCCAGGGAGACACGACTGCGAATCCGCTCCTCGCAGTTCGGCTGCCCAAGAAGGACGCAGTTCGGCGTGAGGCGATCACCACCGGCGATCCGAACGCGCTGTCAAGGCGACGAAGCGCCTCATCAACCAGGACCCGGGGATGCTGTTGACAGCCGCAACGGGTGCGACCCACTACGCTGACCTGATGCCGCTCCTGGCTGGCGTCCTTGACCTTCAGGCCGAATCTTCCGGCTGCTCGACACGGCAAGGGAGATAAACGCCGGACGATTCCCTTGCCGAAGCAAACTGTCGAGGCCCTGCGGTAGTGGCTCGCGCAGCGACTGGCCTGGCTGGAGCAGCCAAGGGCGCTCTGCACTCGTCGTCCGCACTCGTTCGGGGCTCATCGGGGCGTAACTGCTAGATGTGGCATCGCTTATGTTCCGCCGTCTCATGCCTGACCAGGTGCCTTCCTAGGGTGCGCTTCGTGAGATTTTCTACGATTGTCTCCTTTTAGGCTCCCGAATTCTGATCAACGCCGAGCGGGGCACGGTTCATCCGCCACTGCCCACCATGCGGCGGAGGAGCGGCTGCGGCACGACGCTGCCGGTGGCCCCATCTGCCGCTAGAATGAGCCGGAACCTCGCCGCCGGGGGCTGCTGCGGGCGGTCCCGCGCAGGAAGCGCGCCGGCCGGCGATGAATGCCTTCCCGTCTTGTGCCTCGCGGGGTAAGCCGTGGCTGCGTTTCCCCGTTGCAGGCTTCGAACGGATTCGTTACGAGGACTCATGATGACCCTTCGCGTTCTGGGCGCTGCCGGCGCGCTGTTGTTGGTGTCCGCGGCCGTGGGCGTGGCCGCGTTCGAGCCGCCGATCGGGGAAGCCCCCACGCCCCGGCGGGAGTTCCGGGGCGTCTGGGTGGCCACGGTGGACAACATCGACTGGCCCTCCAAACCCGGCCTGCCGGTGGAGCAGCAGAAGGCGGAGATGCTGGCCATCCTGGACAAGGCCACGCAGCTCCGGCTGAACGCCATCGTGTTCCAGGTGCGGCCCTCCTGCGACGCGCTCTACGAGTCGAAGCTGGAGCCGTGGTCCGAGTTCCTCACCGGGGAGATGGGGAAGGCCCCGGAGCCGGGCTACGATCCGCTCGCGTTCGCCATCGAGGAGTCGCACAAGCGCGGGCTGGAGCTGCACGCGTGGTTCAACCCGTATCGCACCCGCCATCCCGCCGGCAAGTCCGCCGTCTCCGCCAACCACATCAGCCAGACGTCGCCGCGGCTGGTGCGCCAGTACGGCAAGTTCCAGTGGATGGACCCGGGGATGAAAGAGGTCCAGGACTACTCCCTGGCCGTGGTCCGGGACGTGGTGAAGCGGTACGACCTGGACGGCGTGCACATCGACGACTACTTCTACCCCTATAAGGAGAAGGACGCCGCCGGGAACATCATCCCGTTCCCGGACGATCCCTCGTGGCAGGTGTACCAGGCCTCGGGCGGCAAGCTCGGCCGGGACGACTGGCGGCGCGAGAACGTGAACACGTTTGTAAAGCGCCTCTACGAGACGGTGAAGGCCGAGAAGAAGTGGGTGAAGTTCGGCATCAGCCCGTTTGGGATCTGGCGGCCCGGCAACCCGCCGCAGATCCAGGGGTTCGACCAGTACCAGGAGCTGTACGCGGACGCGCGCAAGTGGCTGGTGGAGGGCTGGGTGGATTACTACACCCCGCAGCTCTACTGGCGCATCGATCAGAAGGCGCAGAGCTACCCGGTGCTGCTGAAGTGGTGGGTGGGGCAGAACGCGAAGAAGCGGAACCTCTGGCCGGGCAACTACACCGGCCGCGTGGGTGACGGCAGCGCTTCCGCCTGGCCCGTGCGTGAAGTGCCGAACCAGATCCAGGCCACTCGCGACCAGGCCGGAGCCACCGGCAACGTCCACTTCAGCATGAAATGCTTCATGCAGAACCGCTCCGGCGTGAACGACGTGCTCACGGCCGGGCCGTATGCGGAGCCCGCGCTGGTGCCGGCCTCCCCCTGGCTGGACAGCAAGGCGCCCGGCAAGCCGAAGCTGATGCAGGCCAAGAACACCGGCACCGGCAGCTCCGCGCTCTCCTGGACGCCCACCGGCTCCGAGAAGGTATGGCAGTGGGTGGTGCGGGTGAAGTCCGGCGAGCGGTGGAGTACGCAGATCCTGTCCGGGGACGTCACTTCCCTGGACGTGGACCTGGTGAGCGCCAACGCCGGCGCCGTCTCGGCGGTGGACCGGTGTGGTAACGAGAGCGGCGTGGCGACCGTCTCCCTCAAGAGATAGTCTCGGAGGAGCACGCGATGGAAGGTCAAGCACTATTCGAGGAGACGCAGGAGCCGCCCTGGCCGCTGGCGGTGCTGGCGCCGGGCGCCACGGCTGCCGGAGTGATGGCGGCGGCCCGCGTGATTAGCCTGGGGGCGCGGTTCGGCGTGGCGGGCCTGGCGGCGGCCGCTACCGGCATGGCGCTGCGGGAAGTGTATTTCCCAATGGAGACGGTGCTGCGCTCGGAGGAGATCCAGGTGCGGTTCGGCCGGCGGACCCGGTTCCGGATTCCGCTCAAGAATGTCACCCGCGCTTACGCCCGCACCTACAGCCCGATCAACGAGTTCGGCGGCTGGGGAATCCGTACCGGAAAGCAGGGCCGCGCCTTCAATATGAGGGGCAATCAGGGGGTGCAACTGGTGCTGCGGAGCGGCCAGCGCGTGCTCATCGGCTCCCAACAGTCCGATGAGCTGGCGTGGGCGATCCAGAAGGCGACCGGATGTGAGACGACACCGGACGCAGCGGTGTAGAATCTCCCGGAGACCAACGGTTGGTTTTGGTGTCTCCTGTACCCGTTGTGGGTATGTTCGTGTGATCCGCGGGTCCGGGTATCCGGTCCAGCCGCCCTTGAGCCTTGAGCTGAGTCCCGCTCCCTCCTGCCCCTTCCTGTAAGCATGACGACACAAAACCTCAT
>JAJFMS010000061.1 GCA_020696885.1 Armatimonadota bacterium
CGGCTGGAAGCTGCTGTTCGATGGGAAGACCACCACCGGCTGGCGCAACTTCAAGAAGCCCGACATCTCCAAGGGCTGGCAGGTGGTGGATGGCGCGCTGTGCCGCATGGATAGCTCGGCGGGCGACATCATCACGGTGGACCAGTACGACAACTTCGAGCTGCGGCTCAACTTCAAGGTGCCGGCCCACGCCAACAGCGGGCTGATGTACCGCGTCACCGAGGACAAGGGCAGCACCTGGTGGACCGGGCCGGAGATCCAGATCCTGGACAACACGGACCCGAACGGCGATCCGCAGCGCGCCGGCTGGCTCTACGGGCTGTACCAGTCCCCCGTGGACGAGAAGACCGGGAAGCCGGTGGACGCTACCAAGCCGCTGGGCGAGTGGAACGTGCTCCGGCTGGTGTGCGACGGCCCGCACGTGGAGCAGTACCTCAACGGCGTGAAGTACGCCGAGTACGAGCTTGGCAGCGAGGACTGGAACAAGCGGCTGGCCGCCAGCAAGTTCGCGAAGATGGACGGCTTCGGCAAGAACGCGAAGGGCCACATCGCGCTCCAGGGCGACCACGGCAACGTCTGCTTCACGAACATCAAGATCCGCCCGCTTCCCGCTAAGAAGTAGTCAGCTTCGCATCGGAGTGTGGGGGAGAAGGCTCCGATCTCCCACACTCCCACACGGACCTGTCTTGACCGTGCTGGAACAGGAGCTTCTGCCGTGAGCAACACTGTAGTCACCCCCTCGAGCGGGTACCGTGTGTTCAGGCAGGTCGGCCGCGCCGCCCTCTGGCCGGTTCTGCTCGGCACGGTCCTGCTCTCCGGCTGCCGGCCCGGGGCGATCTGGTCTCCCGATGGGAAGCTCCTGGCGCTGGAGACTCGCTCGGGGCTGTTCCGCTTCGACGTGGAGCGCGGCAGCTCCGAGCTCCTGGTAGGGGGCGCCCGACGGGCCATCAATCCCTCCTGGTCACCGGATGGTAAGCGGCTCTGCTTCTACCTCGCGGCCATACAGGGAGAGCGGCTTCAGGGAGTGAGCCTCGCAGCGCTGGACCTCCAGACTCGCAAGCAGCAGGTCCTCGTCGCCCGGATCAGCTTGCCGCAGGCGGAGAAGGGACCGCCCGGAGCCAGCCCGCTGCTGCTGCTCAAGCAGGTACTCACCTCCACCTGGAGCCCGGATGGCAAACAGGTCGCCTTCATCACCCATGAAGGCGGACGCAGCGTGCTGGGGGTGGTGAGCTCGGCAGGTGGTGCGGTGAAGCGTCTCACTTCGCCGCCGCATGAAGCGCTTTCCCCTGCCTGGTCGCCCGACGGCACGCAGATCGCGTACCTCATCGAAAAGCGCGGGAAGCCTGGCCCGGGAGGCATCCCTGCCAGCCACGGGCCGCTGACCCTGCACCTGATCCGCCCGGACGGCACCGGCGCCCGGAAGTGGTGGACCCCACCCGCCGGACTGGCGCTCAACCCGGTGCCGCTAGGCCCGCAGTGGTCCCGCGATGGCAAGTCCGTCGGGCTGATCGCCGAGGTAACCCCCGCCGGGGGCGCAGGGGGTGCGGAGGGCGGCCCTCCGACCACAGCCAGCGAAGCGTGGAGCATCCCGGTGACCGGCCCTGCGAAGAAGGTCGCGGAGGTCCCCGGGGCCGCCATCGGCGCGTCCTACTCCGCGGACCTGCGCGCCATCACTTTCTACCTGGCGCCTCCCGGCGGCGGGCCGAACGATCCGAACTTCGCACACCCGGAGGTGGCCGTGCTTCGGGAGCCGTTCAAGACGCCGCAAACGCTGTTCCGGGCTGACCTGGGGAAGCTCGGGCCGGACACTCCGCCCGACCAGGCTCCCGAAGGGCCTCCGATCCCGGCAGTATCGCCGGACGGAACCCAGGTGGCACTGCTCGAGGAGCCACCCGGAAAACCGGCCCGGCTGCGACTGATCCGGGCCGGCGAGCGAGAGCCCCGGGTATATCCACTGCCTGCGCCGCGGTGATCCGCAGGCGGCCGTAAGTACGTCTGGCGTCGGTGTTTGCCTCGGCTGGGCCGGGGGAACCCTCCTCGTGACATCAGGTAAACCGCATACGAGGAGTTGCCATGAAGGCTGTTGTATTCCACGGGATCGGGGACATCCGGCTGGACGAGGTCCGGGATCCAAAGCTGAAAGATCCCACGGACGCCATTGTCCGGCTCACCGCCAGCGCCATCTGCGGCACGGACCTGCACATGGTGCGCGGCACCATGCCCGGCATGAAGCCCGGCACGATCCTCGGCCACGAGGGCGTCGGCATCGTCGAAGAGCTGGGCAAGGACGTGCGCAACCTGAAGGTGGGCGACCGGGTGGTGATCCCTTCCACTATCGCCTGCGGCGGCTGCTCCTACTGCCGTTCCGGCTACTACTCCCAGTGTGACGAAGCGAACCCCAAGGGTGCCCTCGCCGGCACGGCGTTCTTCGGCGGTCCCGAGCCGACCGGGCCGTTCGACGGTCTGCAGGCGGAGTATGCGCGGGTGCCGTTCGCGCACGTGGGGCTCGTCAAGCTGCCGCCGGAGGTGAGTGACGACCAGGCGATCCTGCTGTCGGACATCTTCCCCACCGGCTACTTCGGCGCGGAGATGGCGGAGATCGAACCGGGTGATACCGTCGCGGTGTTCGGCTGCGGCCCGGTGGGCCTGTTCACCATCATGAGCGCGCAGCTGATGGGCGCCGGCCGGGTGCTGGCGGTGGACCACCATGCGGACCGCCTGGACAAGGCCCGCGAGTTGGGTGCCGAGGCGATCAACTTCGACCAGGACGATCCGGTGCAGACGATCCGCCGCCTGACGAATGGGATCGGCGTGGACCGTGCTATCGACGCGGTGGGCGTGGACGCGGAGCGGGCCAAGCACGGCCCCGCGGCGGCGCTCTCCGCGCTGCAGAAGGAGCAGTTCAAAGAAGAACTCAGCGAGATCGCTCCGAAGACCAACCCGGATGGCGATAACTGGGTGCCCGGAGACGCGCCGTCCCAGGCGCTGCAGTGGGCGGTGCAAGCGCTGGCCAAGGCGGGGACGCTGTCCATCATCGGCGTCTACCCGCAGACGGACCGGTTCTTCCCGATCGGCATGGCGATGAACAAGAACCTGGCGATCAACATGGGGAACTGCCACCACCGGAAGTACCTCCCGCACCTGGTGGAGCTAGTACGCACGGGAGCCGTGGATCCGGAGAAGATCCTCACCGAGCGCCAGCCGATGCTCGGCGCGATCGAAGCCTACGAGGCATTCGACCTGCGGCAGCCGGGCTGGATCAAGGTAGAGCTGCGGCCCGCCGTGGTGAACGCCCGGGAACTGCGGGAAGCGGCGTAGTGGGATAGGGAGGTAGGGAGGTGAGGGGATGAGGGGTGGGTCTCCTCATCCCCTCACCTCCCTACCTCCTCACCTACCTCCTGCGCCGCGTTCAGGTATCGTTGCAGAACGGTGCGCAGGCGAATCGTGCGGCGGGTTCGGTGCCCTTCCTCCAGCCGGCGGCCTCGCTCGCCTCGCCCGTGGCAACCGTGACGAGCTACGGATCCTGCGGGAAGCGCTCCACGTGCCCTTTCTGGAGTGAGTTTGGGAGTGCCTCAGGACGAGTGCAGGGCGATCCGGTTGCCTTCGCTGTCCAGCACCACCGCTCGCCAGCCGTACGCGCCGAGGGAGTGCTTCCCGTGCAGCACCCGGCCGCCATAGGCTTCCACCGCGGCCAGCGCGTCGTCCAGGCGGTCCTGGCAGTTCAGGTAGACCAGGGGGCCGTGCTCGGAAGGCCGCACGGTATCCGACGTGAAGAGGCAGCCGCTCACGTTCTCCCCGGCGTGCGGGAGCATCCCGATCGCCATGCCGGGGAACTCCTGCCTGGCAATCGGCGCCGCGAGCACCGCCGAGTAGAAGCTGATTGCCCGGTCCAGGTCCGTGACCGGAATGTCCACCCATACCACCTGATTCGCCATCGTCGCCTCTCCCGTGTTCCACCGGCAACCGCTGGGCCGGCGGCGGAGCCAGTCATGCGCATTATCGGGCGCACCGCCTCCCATCATGACGCCGATGAACGAGAAGCCCTTCGCCGGCAGCATGGTGAAGGTGACCGGCACTATCCAGGAAGAACGGGGCGGTAGCGCGCACTCGGGAGGACGTTTGATGGGGATCTACGAGTTCAATCAACAGTTTGCCGGCAAGCCGGTGATCAATTGGGATGCAAACCAGCCGCTGGCTGATGCCGAGAACCATGTCTACCGCATCTCCATCGACTGGGACGACTCCGAGGCCGGCGAGAAGTGGACCGACCGCCTGGCGATGTTCCTGGACGACCCGGCTTCCGCCCAGGTGACCGGGCTGATCGTGGGCTTCTGGGGCGGCGAGCCCGGCGACGAGAGTGCGGCTCCGGTGGTGGAGGCCCTGGTGGCGGCGCGGGATCGCCTCCCGCTGCTCAACGGCCTCTTCCTCGGCGAGATCCTGGCCGAGGAGTGTGAGATCTCCTGGATCGCGCAGACCGACGTGTCGCCGCTGTTCGAGGCGTATCCAAAGCTGGAGTACTTCCGGGTGCGCGGCAGCACCGGGCTCCGCCTTGGGGCGATCCGCCACGCGCGCCTCAAGGAGCTGGCGATCGAGTGCGGCGGGCTCGGCCGCGACCTCCTGCACGATGTCTTCGCCTCGGAGCTGCCCGAGCTGGAGCACCTGGAGCTGTGGCTGGGCGCGGAAGGCTACGGAGCGGAGGCCACCGTGGACGACCTGGCGCCGCTGCTCTCGGGAGAGTTGTTCCCGAAGCTGACCTACCTCGGCCTGCGGGACAGCGAGATCACGGACGACATCGCCGGCGTGCTCGCGAATGCGCCGGTGCTGGAACGGCTGGAGGTGCTGGATCTCTCGCTCGGCACCTTCGGAAACGGCGGCGCGGCGGCGCTGCTGGCCAGCCCGCACGCGCCAAAGCTGAAGAAGCTGGATATCCATCACCACTACTGCTCCGATGAGATGATCGAGCGGCTGCGCGGGCTGGGGATCGAGGTGGAGGCCAGCGAGCACCAGACCCCGGACGACTGGGGCGACGGGGAGCACCGCTTCGTTGCGGTCGGTGAGTGACGCCGCCCACCGGCCTCGCTACGTGGTGCTGGGAAACCCGGGCTGTCGGCGGGTCGGCCTGTTTCAGGAAGCGCTGGTCCGCGCCGGCCTGGCGCCGGCCCTCCTCGTCTCCTGGCTCGACCTGCTTACCGGCCGGGACGACCTCTCCGTGACCGTTCAGCCCGGTGACGTGGTACGGATCGAGTCGCCCGGCCGCGAGTTCGAGGTGGAGCGGGAATTGCTGGCCTGGGGTGCGGAGTCCGCGGACGAGGAAGAGTTCGATCGCCTATCCGCGCAGCGTCTCCAGGCGCTTACTTTCGAGCGGGGCCGGATCCTCGCCCCACGCCAGTGGTACCTTGGCTTCCGGCGAGCCCTGGCAAGGGTGAGCACGCAACTGGAGGCATGCGGCGACGTGACGACGATGAACGATCCCGCCGAGATTGCGATGATGTTCGACAAGCCTGCGTGTCACGCGCATCTCCGCGAGGCGGGGATCCCGGTGCCGGAGGCGCTCGGATCGGTACAGAGTTATGAGGAGTTGCTGGACTGGATGGAGCGCTGCCGCTGCCCGCGCGTATTCGTGAAGCTCGCCCACGGCTCCAGCGCTTCCGGGGTGGTGGCCTACCAGTTCCAGGGCGACCGGCACCAGGCCGCCACCACCACCGAGCTGGTGCGGGAGGCCGGCGAGGTGCGGCTCTACAACTCGCGGCACATCCGTACGCTGCGTGATCCGCACGAGATCGGCACGCTCGTCGACGCGCTGGGCCGGCACCGGGTCCACGTGGAGCGGTGGCTGCCAAAGGCCGGGCTGGACGGGCAGTCGTTCGACCTCCGCCTCCTCACGATCGCCGGCGAGCCCGCGCACACCGTGGCCCGCCTCAGCCGCAGCCCGATGACGAACCTGCACCTCCTTAACGACCGCGCAAGTGTGGAGCGGGTGCGAGAGCAGGCGCCCGCCGTGGCCTGGGAAGCGGCGCTGGACACCTGTCGGCGCACTGCCGCGGCGTTTCCACGCAGCCTGCACGCCGGCATCGACCTGGCGTTCAGCCCGGACTTCCGCCGCCACGCCGTGCTGGAGGTCAACGCGTTCGGCGACCTCCTCCCCGGCACGCTCCACGCCGGACAGGATACCTACGGCGCCGAGCTCGCCGCATTGTCGAGGGCAGCATGATCGACGCGCGCAGCCTCGTCGGCACGCACGACGTACTGTTTCTCACCCTGGACACCCTGCGTTACGACGTCGCCCGGGACGCGCTGGCGGCCGGGACCACGCCGAACCTCGCCGCGCTCCTGCCCGGCGGCTGGGAAGAGCGGCACTCCCCGGCCACCTTCACCTACGCGGCACACCACGCCTTCTTCGCCGGGTTCCTGCCCACGCCTCCGGGACCGGGACCCCACCCGCGCCTCTTCGCGGCTCGCTTCGAGGGCAGCGAGAGCGTCACCGAGCAGACCTGCGTCTTCGACGCGCCGGACATCGTGTCCGGCTTCGCCTCCCGGGGCTACTACACGCTCTGCATCGGCGGGGTGGGGTTCTTCAACCTCCGCACCCCGCTCGGCCGGGTGCTGCCGGGCCTGTTCCAGGAGAGCCACTGGTCCGAAGAACTGGGCGTCACGGACCCCCGCTCCACCCAGAACCAGGTGCGGCTGGCCGTGGAGCGGTTGGGGCCGCTGCCGGCGGACCGGCGCGTTTTCCTGTTCCTGAACGTCTCCGCCATCCACCAGCCGAACCGCCTCTACGCCCCCGGCGCAGCGGAGGACGACCTCCGCACCCACCGGCACGCGTTGGAGTACGTGGACCGCTGCCTGCCGCCGCTCTTCGAGGCGCTGCGCCGGCGGGCGCCCCTGCTGGCGATCCTCTGCTCGGACCACGGCACCGCCTATGGGGAGGACGGCTACCACGGCCACCGCGTGGCGCACCCGGTGGTGTGGACCGTCCCCTACGCGGAGTGCGTGCTGCCGGAGCTGCCCCGATGAGCCGCCTCGCCGAGCTGCTGCGGGGGGCGCCGTTCGCCGGCTACGCCTACTCCTACCCGCACAAGACCGCATATCGGCCGTTGGATCCGCCGGTGCCGCTCGAGGAAGCGTGGGCCGGTGAAGACCGGAGCGCCGCGTTCCTGTACCTGCACGTGCCGTTCTGCGAGATGCGCTGCGGGTTCTGCAACCTGTTCACCACCGCGAACCCGGCCGCCGACGTGGAGCAGCGGTATCTCGCCGCGCTCCGCCGCCAGGCCCTGCGCGTGCGGGAAGCGATCGGCCCGCTCCGCGTGGGCCGGATGGCGATCGGCGGCGGCACCCCCACCTACCTCGCACCGGATGATCTCGCCGCGCTCCTCGCCCTGGCGCGGGAGCTGTTCGGCGCGGATGCCCAGCAGGTGTCCGCCTCCGTGGAGACCTCCCCGCTCACCGCCACGCCGGAGCGGCTGCAGGTGCTGCATGACCACGGCGTGGAGCGGATCAGCATCGGCGTCCAGAGCTTCCGGGACGAGGAAGCCGCCGCCGCGGGCCGGCCGCAGAAGCGCGCCGCCGTCGAAGCCGCCCTCGGCCGGATCCGCGCCGTGGGGTTCCCGCGGCTGAACCTGGACCTGATGTACGGTCTCCCCGGGCAGACGGTGGAGACCTGGAGGGAGTCGCTGCACGCCGCCCTGGAGTACCAGCCCGAGGAGCTCTACCTCTACCCGTTGTACGTCCGCCCGCTCACCGGCCTGGACCGCCGGGGCGCGCAGAGCTGGGACGAACTCCGCCTCGCCTGCTATCGCGTGGGCCGGGACCTGCTCCGGGAGCACGGCTACACGCAGCTCTCCATGCGGCACTTCGGTCGCCGCTTCGCCCGGGCCGCGGCCATGCCGGAGTACCGGTGCCAGGAAGACGCCATGCTTGGACTGGGCTGCGGTGCGCGCTCCTACACCCGCACCCTGCACTATTCCAGTGAGTACGCCGTGGGCCGGGCAGGGGTGCGGGAGATCCTGGCCGAATACCTGGAGCAACCGGAGGAGGCGTTCGGTCTGGCCGGGTACGGGTTTGCCCTCGACACGGAGGAGCAGCGCCGGCGGTTCGCGATCAAGTCACTGCTGCACGCGGAGGGGCTCTCGCTCGCTGACTACCGTGAGCGGTTCGGCACCGACGCGTTAGCCGACCTGCCGGAGCTTTCGGAGCTGCTCCCGCACCGCCTCGCCGAAGGAAAGGACGACCGCCTGGTGCTCACGACTTCCGGCATGGAGTACTCCGACGTCATCGGCCCGTGGCTCTACTCGCCCCTGGTGCGCGAGCGCTCCGAGCAGTTCGACCTTCGCTGAGGCCCATGAGACTCACGCTGCTCTACCGGGGACCGCTGGCAAGCTGCAACTACGCCTGCCCCTACTGCCCGTTCGCCAAGCGCCGCGAGAGCGACGCGGAGCATGAGGTCGACCGCGCGGCGCTGGAGCGGTTCGTCACCTGGGTCGAGCAGCGGGAACAGGATCGCTTGTCGATGTTTTTCACACCCTGGGGCGAAGCACTCATACGAAGCCGGTATCAGCAGGCTCTGGTCCGGCTGACGAACCTTCCACACGTGGAGAAGGTGGCCATCCAGACCAACCTCTCCTGCCGTCTGGACTGGGTGGAGCGGTGCGACAAGAGCCGGCTCGGGCTCTGGGCCACCTACCATCCCGGAGAGGTGACCCGAGTACGGTTCCTGAAGCAGTGCTGGGAGCTGGCGGCGCGTGAGGTCCGGTTCAGCGTGGGCGTGGTGGGGCTGAAGGAGCACGCGGCGGAGATCGAGGCGCTCCGCAACGAGCTG
Source organism: Armatimonadota bacterium (assembly GCA_020696885.1). The sequence goes on from JAJFMS010000061.1 coordinate 8,816, forward strand.
CCGCCGCACGTGTACCTCTGGATCAACGCCTACAAGCGGGTGCCGGACTACTACACCGAAGCAGAATTGCAGGCGTTCGAGGCGGTGGATCCGCTCTTCCCGCTCAACAACCAGCGCCACCCCAGCCAGGGCCGCGCCTGCCGCACCGGCGCCTCCGTACTCTCGGTGGACGGGGACGGCACCCTGCGCCGCTGCCACTTCGTTCGCGAGCCGCTCGGAAACCTCTACGAGCCCGGTTGGGAGAGCGTGCTCCAGGAACGCCCGTGTGTGAACGACACGTGCGGATGTCACATCGGTTACGTGCACCTGGACCACCTGGGGCTGTACGACACCTTCCGGGGAGGGATTCTGGAGCGGATCCCGGCGCGAGGCCCGTAGAAGAACCTTCATCGCGAGAGACGCCGTTTGCCCCGTGGTGATCCCGATCGACCACGGAGCCGGCCAAACGCCGACGCACGCAGGCGGGTCACTGCTCAACCTTCGGGATTGCCACAGCGCCGCGGAGGAGGTCGCCCGCATCCCGGAAATCGACGCCGGATGAAGGC
>JAJFMS010001043.1 GCA_020696885.1 Armatimonadota bacterium
CTTGAGGCCAGAAGAGCGTCGTCGTAACCCTGAGAGCTACCAGCGAAGGAGCCTTCCGACGAAACCTTCGCGCAGGCCACGCAACTCGGTCCAGCGGATATTGTGTTCCACAGAGAAGTCATCCAGTAGCCTGTTGGGCAATTGACTCCACTGGCCACGCCTCGGTGAACAGCAAAAGGGAGACCCTCGCGGGCCTCCCTTTCGCACGTCACCCAACCACTCGTTCGACAGCGGGCTATTGGACGAACTTCGGCACGTCCACGTAAGCCACGAACGGGAGATCGGTTAGGCGGTCCAGTTGGCTGACCGCGATGCTGCCGAGGACGAGCTGCTTGGGCTTCAGCTCGCCGGCGGACTGGAAGCCGAGCGCTTTGAGCGTCCGCAGGTTCGCGGCCGTCAGCCCAGCGACCCAGACCTGCACCAGGGCCCTCCCGTTCTTAACCTCGGGCCTGGCCTGGCGAGACGGGTCACCGCTCGCAGCGGTCTTCGAGCCGCCGAGGAGCGGGTGCAGCGGTGCGGCCAGCTTCAGTGCCCGGATGATCCGGCGTCGTTCGGCCGGCTTCAGCGCGGGCAGCGCCTTCAGAGCCGCCTCCGGCTGGCGCTCCAGACCACCCACGTATGCGTCCCGCTCGGCCGGCTTCATACTCGCCAATTGCCGGTAGAGCGGCTCCGCCTTGACCGGCTGGTCCGCGGCTTTCGCCTCGCGGCGCAGCCCGTCCTTCGCCGGGTCGCTCAGGTTTTTGCGCGCGCCCTCCGCATAGCGGGTGGTTGAGCCGGCCGGAGCTGTCACAGGCGCGGCGGCGGCGCGATCAATGGTGCGCTTCTTATCCACGTCCGCCTTCAGCCCCAACGCCGACGGCTTGGCGTAGAGCGGCGTAGGAGCCGCCGCCGCTGGCTTCCCAGCCACGACACCACCCCGGCTGAAGTAGTTGTTTCCCCCGACGCCACCACCGCCACCATAACCACCAGCCAGGCCTCGGCTGGCCCCAGCTTGCAGTTGACCGAGCGAGTGCGGGGTCGCTGCCGGCGGCGCCATGCCATAGGAGCGGCTCTGCGGCTGCTGTGGCGCGGCGAGCTTCGCTCTGCCGACGAGCGCCCTGCTGCGCCCTCCGGACTTCTCGCGAGTCTCCTCGGACTCTTTGCGACCGCTTGCGCGTCGGTCCTGGAGCACACGGAACTCCTCATGGAGTTGCTCGCCGAAGATCCCTTCGTACGATACGCCCTCGGGCATCTCTACCGGCACGTCCACCCGGCGCTGCTTGCCGCCGATGTTCACCACCTTGTCTTCCACCGCGACGAACGAGGTGTACTGGCTCATCAGCCGGTAGTCCAGCGCGAGGTTGACCACCTGATCCTTGATCTTCGGATCCGGGTTGCCGCTCTGGGCACCGATCCAGTCCTGCGACTGCAGGTCTTCCAGCTTCTCGCGCGCCCAGAGCGTCGGCAGGGCTGCGTTGTCCTTGCGCAGCGCGGGGAAGCTTACCGGGACCTTCTGGCTCCAGGCCTGGCCCCGCAGGATCCCACTCACGGTCACCTCGCCCTGCGGCGCGCCCTTGTAACGGCCCTTCAGGATGATCGGGCCGGAGGAGAAGACGTCGGGGATCGCCTTCGGATAGACGTCTTCCACCGTCAACCCGCCGAACTCCACCTTCGGATCCAGCAGGATCGGGCTATGGGTGCGTGCGTAGAACCGCGAAGCAGCCTTCTCGCCGGGCATCTTCAGGTCCACGATCTCCGAGGCGCCCCGGCCCTCCCGCGCCATCCCGTCGATGAGGAAGCGGTTGACGCTGTTGCCTACACCGAACACGAACATCCGCGCCTGGCCGCGGTTCTTGCGAACGTAGTCCAGCACCTGCATGTCGTTGCCGACGAAGCCGTCCGTCATGTAGCAGATCATCCGGAGCCGCTTCGGATCGGCCGGGATCTTGAGCGCGTAATCCACAGACTTCAGGATGTCCGTGCCGCCGTTCCCCTCGATCGGCGCCAGGAACGCCAGCGCCTGCTTCATGTTCTCTTCCGTCAGCGGCACCGGCGCCTCGAAGCACGGGAAGATCTGCGTGTTGAAGCCGATGAGCTGGAAGGTGTCGCCCGGATTGAGGTTCTCCAGGCAGTACTTCATCGTCTCCTTCGCCTTCTTGATCGGCTCCCCACGCTGGGACCCGGTCTGGTCGATCACGAAGACCATCTCCTTCGGGGCCACGTCCTTGTGCGTCGGGCTTGCCGGCGGCTGGAGGATGAGCGTGAAGTAGCCGGTACCGTTGCCCTCGGAGTGGGCCAGCACGCCGGTCTGCATCTGCTCGCCGCCCACCGTGTACCGGAGGATGAAGTCCTTGTTCGGGACGGCGTTCTCGCCCCGGAGGCGGATCCGGGCGCGGTTTGGGCCGTCCCGCTGCACCACCACCTCGTGGAGCTGTGATTTCACGTCCTGGAGCGGCAGGCCGGCGTCCAGGTTCACAGCCAGCGAGATGTCGTGGCCGGCCCGGGTGCCCCGCGGGGTGATCGGCGGGGTGATGTTGCCGGGGTCAGTCAGCACCGGTGGGCTGCCAGGAGCGCCGTCGTAGGACTGGACCGCCACGTTGCGCGGCCCCACCACCATCGGGAAGGTGAACTCGTAGGCGCCGTCGTCGTACTTGAGCAGGTTGCTGTAGCTCAGCGTGATCGACACGTTCTGCCCGGGCATCACGTTCGCTA
>JAJFMS010001044.1 GCA_020696885.1 Armatimonadota bacterium
CAGGTCCGCACCCTCGTGGCGGGCGAGGAGGTGCGCGTCGCCCCGGAGCTGTTCACCGAGGCGGAGCAGAAGCGCCTGGTGCGCAGTGTGGCACGGCGCGGATGGCCCGCGGAGCAAGAGGAGACGGATGAGGACGACGACCCGCGCACGCTGCTGAACCTGGACTACCTCCGCCGCTACGGCCTGGGGGTACGCGTGGATCGGGACGGCTCGGAGGAGGGCGGGGCGAAGCTCACGATGGTCTTCGCTCCCCCCGGCCAGTCGTTCAGCACTTTCACCGTGGGGATCTTCCCGGACCAGGACCTCGGGCAGCCACTCACCCGCTCCAACCCATTCCGAGACCTGGAGCAACGTGTACCGCGCCGCCTCCCGGTGGCGCAGTTGTCAGCCCGCCTGCGGGAGCCGCTGGGGGCGCCCCTGGTCGTCCCCAGCGGAGCAAGCTGGCGGATGGCGCTGGCCGCGTTTACAAAAGCCAGCGGATTGCCCGTGGCCAGCGACGACTATCTCTGCCGCGTGGTCTCCTTTCCGCCGGCGCAAGGCGAACCGGTATTGAGCGTAGACCGGGGCGTGCCCACCGCGGAGGCGCTCGACCGCATGTGCGAGGCCTATCGCTACCTCTGGTGGGAGATGGACGGCTGCTGCTACTTCCGCAGCCGCTGCTGGCCCCGCGACATGGAAACGGAGGTACCCCCGCGGGTGGTGGAGCAGCTCGCGGGCACTCTGCAGCGGCAAGGGCAGCTCGGAGCGGAGGAGATCGTTGCGGTCTTCCACCTTACGAAGCGACAACTGGGAGGCCTGTTCCGGCTCGGAATCTCCGGCGCCGGGCCCAACGGCTTCATCAACCCCTCCCTACCCGGCTTCCTCCGGTGGTTCGCGGGGTTACCGCCGGCACATCAGGCGGCCATCGTCGGCGAGGGAGCTACCGTCATCGTGAATGACAGTTCGATGCTGCCAGGTGTGACCCGCAAGATGCTCGGGGAGCCGCTGTGGGTGCATCTGCAGCAGGCGGCGACCCGGATCCCCGCGAAGAACCCCCTGGGCTGGCGGTTGGCACTCACGCTCCAGACCGCGCCGGCCGGCAATAGCACCCAGGCCTCCAGCTCGTTCTACAACCTGAACGTCCCCAACCCCGATGCCGAGCCTGCGCCTGCCGGCGTCGGGTCAGAGCCCGAGCCGCCGCAGTAGACTTGGCTTGGGCTTGCGCAGCCATTTCCCGGGGTGCAGGTTGGCGCCGTGCTCGATCAGGAGCCTGGCGAGCTCCACATCGTCCGCCGTCAGCATCGCCAGGGGCGTGAAACCGCTGGCGTCGCGCAGGTTCACGTCCGCCGCATTTGCCACCAGGATCCGGCCAACTTCGAGCTGCCTCCGGTTGCACGCCATGAGCAATGGGGCGGCATCCACGGTTGCCTCGTCCGGATGCTGTCGTCCATTCACGTCGGCGCCATGGTGTAGTAACAGGCGCACCAGCCCCGCAGCGCCGAGCGCGGAGGCGATACTCAGGGGAGACATCCCGGTCTCGTCACGGACATTCGGATCGGCGCCGTGTTCGAGAAGCACCCGGGCTGCTTCCTCGTGCTGATTTCGGACGGCCCAGTGCAGGGGCGTCAGGCGGTACTGGCCCGGCACGTCCACCAGCTCCCCACGTGCCAGCGCCCGTCGAATCCCAGCCGAATCGCCGTTCTGGGCGGCGCGAATCAACTGCGGCTCCCGACGCGGCCGGGGAAGGGCGCCAGCGCCCGTCTGTTCCACGCGGATCGCAGGATCACGACCCGGCGGAAGCGGCTGCACCCAAAGGCCCGGAGGGGCGCCAGCGCCGTTGAAGGCACCCTCGCCGAGGCCATCGGACCATTGTGCCCGCGTCTCCCGGATGAGCGCGTCTAATTCCTGCTGCGCAAGAGCACGCGGCGTCTTGTACTCCGTGGTGATCCGGAGCTCTTGGGTGTCGGCGTTGTAGCGGACTCGCAGCTCGCCGCCGGTGATCCCGCTCTCCAGGAGTGGGGCGTCGTCGAAGTAATCCGAGCACACGCGGCAGCCGCCGACGGCAACTTCCAGGTTGCTAAGCACGGCCGGGTCAGAAATCTCCGCTCCGGACTCCCGATCCCAAGCCGCCGCAGCGCCCGAGATAACAACACGCATCATGGCGAGCGGATCCGAGATGGGACAGAAGCCGTCGGCCCACGGCATCTCACGGCGATGCCTGATTATTCGAGCCGGAAACAAAAAATCCCTGGGGCATCCCTCCGCGTGACGCCCCAGGGAGGCTGGAAAAAAACTCTGTCCGCCTGATCCTAGTGTTCCGCAGCCTCACCGCTTCCGCTGTGAGGTGCGTCACACGTTGACCGTGACGTGCGCGACACCTGGCGACGGGATACCCGGGCAGGGGAGCACCGTGGCCCGACGATACGCACCCCTGTAAATCTGACGGGCGAATTGAGCGCCGCCGAATAAATTCCCCCTCTTCGTGAGCGTACCCCTAGTACGCCCCGGTTGCCCCGCCCGGTCCGCGATAGCGCGGCGGCCGCTAACTAACGAGGTTGGCTAGTTTCCGCAGGCATCGAGAGAAAGGAGGCGCTGTGCTATGGCTCTCACCGGGAGCTTTCCGAAACCAGCAAATCTCGTTAGCTAGGCTCCCAATGAAAGGGAACCTACCATGCCGCGCGATCCCAATCAGGGCCGGATCCTCGACGAGT
>JAJFMS010001045.1 GCA_020696885.1 Armatimonadota bacterium
CACCCGGCTGTGCGCCAGGGCAAGCGAGCCTGGAGCTATGCGCAGCTCCACTCCGCCGCAGACACGGTAACTGGAGCGCTGGCGGCCCTCGCTCCCGGACCGGTGGTCGCGGTCACCGGCGCGCGGACGTTCGGGCTGGTTGCGGCCGTGGTCGGCGTGCTGCACTCTCAAGCGGTGCTGCTGACCCTCGACCCAGAGCTGCCGGCGTCGCGCCGTGGCCTGATGCTCGCGGAGGCCGGGGCTCGGGTGCTGCTGGTGGTCGGCGACCTCCCCATCCACGAAACGACCCCGCTGGGCTGCGACGTCGTCCGGATCGACCCGGACACAGGACGGGTGGCCGGCGGCGAACCGCTCCCGCGCGGACCGGTCTCCCACGCCCCGGACGATCCCGCCTACGTCTTCTTTACCTCGGGCTCCACCGGCACCCCGAAGGCGGTCCTGGGCCGGCGCTGTGGGCTGGCCCACTTCCTGGCATGGCAGCGAGAAACGTTCCGGGTGGGTCCCGGCGACCGGGTGGCGCAACTCACCGGGCTGTCATTCGACGTCATCCTCCGGGACCTCTTGCTCCCGCTCTGCTCCGGTGCCACCCTCTGCCTGCCCCGGGAAGAGGAGCGGAGCACGCACCCGCGCCTGCTCGAATGGCTGCGCCGAGAGCAGGTTACCCTGCTGCACCTCGTGCCCTCCCTCGCCCGGGCCTGGCTGGGCAGCCTGGACGCACCGCTGCCCCTGCCCGCGCTGCGGTGTGTCTTCTTCGCCGGCGAGCCGCTAACGGACCAGTTGGTGCGCCGCTGGCGCGAGCAGCTCCCGGGTGCGCCGGGCGGCGAGATCATCAACCTGACGAGATCATCAACCTGTATGGGCCGACCGAGACCACCCTCGCGAAGTGCTGGTTCCGCGTGCCGGACGCTCCCACCCCGGGGACGCAGCCGATCGGGCAGCCGCTCCCGGACACCCAGGTGCTGGTGCTGCAGGGCGACCGGCCCTGCGCCGCCTACGAGCCCGGCGAGCTGGTGATCCGCACCCCGTTCCGGAGCCTCGGCTACCTGAACGCTGCAACGGCCGACACCGCCCGCTTCGTCCCCAATCCATTCCGGAACGATCCGACCGAGCTCGTCTACCGCACCGGCGACCTGGGCTACCTGCTGCCAGACGGCACGCTGGCCATCCTCGGGCGCCAGGACGACCAGGTGAAGATCCGCGGCGTGCGCGTGGAGCCGGCCGAGGTGGCCGCGGTGCTCCGAGCGCAGCCAGGCATCCGGGACGCGGCGGTCCTGGCGGTCCGGAAGGACGACGAGTACACGCTGGTGGCCTACCTGGTCGCGGCGGATGACCCGCAATCCAGCGCCGAGCTCAGCCAGGTGCTCCGAGGCGTGCTGCCGCTGTCGCACGTCCCATCCGCCTTCGTCTACCTGGATCGCCTGCCGCTGAACGCCAACGGCAAGCTGGACCGCCGCGCACTTCCCGCTCCGTCGGCCGACCCAGGCGGCGAGGCCGCCGGAGCCGCCTCCACGGACGAACTGGAGCTGCGGCTGCTCCGGATCTGGCGGGACGTGCTTCGAGCGCCGCACCTGGGGCCGGAAGACGACTTCTTCGGAGCCGGCGGCCACTCGCTGCTGGGGGTGCAATTGGTAACGCGGGTGGAGAAGGAGCTCGGCCAGGCGCTCCCGCTCGCGGTCCTGTTCCAGGCGCCCACCGTGCGCGGGTTCGCCGGCGTGCTCCGGACCGGCGGCTGGCGCTCCACCTGGCAATCGCTGGTGGCGATCCAGCCGGAGGGCTCACGCCCGCCGCTGTTCCTGGTGCACGGCATTGGGGGCGGCGTGCTCTGTTTCCGGGACCTGGCCGCCCACCTGGGGCCGGATCAACCGCTCTACGGCCTGCAGGCGGTAACGCTGGGCGGCGCCGAGCGGGAGTACGACCGGATCGAGGAGATGGCGGCGCATTACGTGCGCGAGCTGCGATCGTTGCAGCCGGCCGGGCCGTACCACCTGGGGGGCTTCTCATTTGGCGGGACGGTCGCCCTGGAGATGGCGCAGCAACTGCGTGCGGCCGGGCAGGAGGTGGCGCTGCTGGCCCTGCTGGACACCAAAGCCCCGGGGTACCCGGAGTTCCCCGCCTGGCCGCTGCGTGCCGCCGCACACCTGCACACCTACCTCAAGGGCTCCCCGAACGACCGCCGGGAGTACCTCCGGGTCCGCGTGCGCGGCGTCCGGGACCAGGTCCGGCGCAGAACCCTGCTCCTGCTGCTTCGGCAGCGAGCCGGGGCCGTAGACCGCGCGCTGGATGACATCGGCATCCAGCACATCCACGCCGCGTACCGCTACACGCGGGACCAGTATCCTGGAAAGATCACCCTGCTCCGCGCCGAGGTTCAGCCGATCGGTTGTCGCCCGGAGCCCACCAACGGGTGGTCCCGCTACGCGCTGGACGGCGTCGAGGTGCTGCCGATCCCGGGCGAGCACGCCACCATCGTCGAAGAGCCGCATGTCCGGGAGCTCGCGCGTCAGCTCCAGGGAGCGCTGGCGCGAGCCGGGGGGGTAGGGATTAATCAGGAAGCCAGGAGAATTAGACAGGATTAACGGGATTGACAGGATGGAGAGGGTGGGGCGAAGTACGGCCGCGAAGGTGCTTCGGCCAGGCGATGCTTGGCCGAGGGGTTACGGGGTGCCGGACGAGGCGGACACCGAGGTCCCGCCCTGCATTCTGCCCTTGGTCGTTCGTAGGGCGGGCGCGCCGTCGCCGTTGTGGGCTCTGGATCCGTTCGACCAAGCGGATTTCCCCCGCAAATGTCGAAACGCCCGACGGGCAAGATTCGCCGCCCCGATGGGTAACTCGCCGCACCCTCCCATCCTGTCAATCCCGTTAATCCTGTCCAAAACCTCCCTTTCCCATCCCGTAATCCTGTCCAAAACTCCGGCGTCCCAAAGCTACCCGAAGAGCTCCAGGATCGGCTTGCCGGCGCTGACCTGCTGGGAGAAGCCGTCCGGACCAAAGCGGGTCTCCGGCGGGACGCCCAGGGCGTGGAAGAGGGTGGCGCCGAAGTCCTCGGGCGAGATGGGCGAGGTATCCACATAGGCGCCCGTCTTGTCCGAAGCGCCGTAGACGGTGCCGCCCTTGATGCCGCCGCCCGCCACCAGGGCGGAGTAACAGGCCGGCCAGTGGTCCCGACCGGCGTACGCAATGCGGGGCGCGCGGCCGAACTCGCCCACCATCACTACCAGGGTGCTCTCCAGTAGCCCGCGCTGCTCCAGGTCGTCCAGCAGGGCGGAGACCGCTTCGTCCACGCGCGGCAGCGCCCAACCCAGGCCGAAGTGGCCGGTGCCGAAGCTGCTGCCCAGGCCGGACCCCTCACCGTGCATATCCCAGGTCTGGACATTGCGAAACGCCTCTCCGGGCGGCAGGCCGGTCCAGGCGGTGACGCTCACCAGCCGCACGCCGGCTTCCACCAGGCGGCGCGCCATCAGCAGGTTCTGGCCCAGT
>JAJFMS010001046.1 GCA_020696885.1 Armatimonadota bacterium
GACGTGCCCGGAGCCGCGCTGCTCGGTGACCGGCAGCTCAAGTTCCTCCGGGAGTTCGCGGGCGACTGGCGCGGACATGAGATGAAGGCGGCGCTCAGCCAGACGATCTTCGCGAACCTCCAGATCAGCTCCCGCGGGGCCACTACCGGCAAGCTGGACCAGGACCTCGACTCCGGCGGGTGGCCGCAGAGCGGCCGAAAAGCGGCGCTCCGGGAGCTGCGGCGCGGGTTCATGGTCCACCTGGCCGGCGACCAGCACCTGGCCAGCACCATCCACCACGGCGTGGATGAGTGGGAAGACGCGGTCTGGTCGCTCTGCTCCCCCGCCATCTCGAACCTGTACATCCGCTACTGGAACCCCAGCTATCCCCCGGTGGACGGCGAGCGGCTGGCGAACCCGTACAGCGGCCGCTACGTGGACGGCTTCCACAACAAGCTGACGATCCACGCCGTCGCCAATCCGGTTGAAATGCCGAAGCCCGGGGACTTCCCGGAGCCGATGGAGCTGCACCGCAAGGCCACCGGCTACAGCATCGTGCGGTTCAACAAGCCGGAGCGCACCATCTCCCTGGAGGTATGGCCGCGCTACGTGGACCCGCGAGATCCGAAGACCGGCTCCCAGTACCCGGGCTGGCCGATCACCATTCGCCAGGCGGACAACTACCGGCGCGCCCCCACGGCCTATCTGCCGGAGATCCAGGTGCGCGGCATGGCCGACCCGGTGATCCAGGTGATCTACGAGCCGGATGCGGAGCTGGTCTACGCCCTCCGGATTCGCGGCGATAAGTTCCGTCCCGGAGTGTTCCGCGAAGGCCGATATACCGTCATTGTTGGGGAGCCCGGCACGCGGCGGGTGAAGAAGCTCGAAGACCTGGTGGCGACCAAAGAGCCGCCGGTAAAACCGCTCACGGTTCGTTTGTGACGACATTCCGTCGCAAATACGCAACAGGCTGCTGCCGGATCGCGAGAAACGTGGTGTAACGGTCGGGCATCCTGAGACGATGTAGAGCTGCCCCAGGAGTCCGACCGTGTCCAGCACTTTGTCCGAAACCATCCACCGCTTCCGGCTGTCGATGCTTCCCACTTCCGCCCGGTTGGCGATTGCCTGCTTTGTGGTGATGATCGGCTTCGGCTACCTCAGCGCCCTGACGCATATGTTCTTCACGTATGCCAACGCGGACGGGAAGCCGATGCTCACGCCGGACGACGTGAAGCTCCAGATCGCGGGCAAGCGGGAGAAGACGATCCTCGAAGCGAAGCTCGTGGGCGGCAGCATGGAGCAGTACCTCCAGGACCCGGCCCAGCGCGAGCAGGTGCTGGGATGGATCCACGCGGGCGCGCCGGAGACCGGCTTCGCTGCGGTGCAGCCGGTGTTCGCGCAGCGCTGCGTGGCCTGTCACAACTCCGGCGGCGCCGCGAAGTTCCGGCCGTTCGAAGACTTCAAGGGCGTGGCGGCGGTGACCAAGACGGATAAGGGCGAGACCCCCGCCTCCTGGGCGCGGGTGGCGCACATCCACCTGCAATCCCTGGCCATGGTCTACCTGCTCCTGGGCCTCGCGTTCTCGTTCTGCTCCCTGCCGGAGCGATTCAAGGCCTGGATCACCCCGCTGGCGTTCCTGGCGCTGATCGGCGACTTCGGCCTGCGGGTCCTGATTCCCACCTTCCCGAACCTCACCTACGTGATGATGGCCGCGGGCGCGCTGGCCGGCTTCTGCACGGTGACCATGATCTTCGGCACGCTGTACGAGCTGTTCATCGTGCCGCTACGCCAGAAGCCGTTCACCGGCCCGGCGGGCGGGTTCTCTCCCGCGGTCCATCCGGCTGGCGCGGAGTAACGCTCCCACGGGAAGGGTCCGGCTGTCCTGGGGCAGCCGGACCCTTCCCGTCTACACGTGGATCGTGCCCTCCAGGTAGAGCACGGCGCTCCCGGAGATCCGCACCCGCTCCTCCGCTACCTCGCAGAGCAGTTCCCCACCGCGAGGCGAGAGCTGCAGTGCCAGGAGCTGGACCTTCCCGATCAGAGGCGCCCAGTACGGCGCCAGGGCGCAGTGCGCGGAGCCGGTGACCGGGTCTTCGGGGATGCCCAGGGCCGGCGCGAAGAACCGGGAGACGAAGTCCACCTCCTCGCCCGGCGCCGTGGCGATGACGCCGCGGGTCTCTAGTTGCGACAGCAACGCCATGTCCGGCTGGAGCCCCTGGACCTCTGCCTCGGTGGCGAACACCGCCAGCAGGTCCATCCCGCGGCGCACCTCCAGCGGCTCCGCTCCCAGCGCCGCCGCCACAGGCCGTAACTCCTCCGGCGGCAGCGGCTCCGAGACCGGCAGCGCCGGGAAGTCCAGCGTCAGCCGGTCCGCTTCCCGCGTCACCGTCAGCGGCCCGCTGCGAGAGTCGAAAGTCACCGTTTCCGACTCCGGCCGCAGGTATCGGAACACGACGAACCCAGCCGCCAGCGTCGCGTGGCCGCAGAGATCCACTTCCGCTACCGGGGTAAACCACCGCAGCCGGTAGCCGTCGCCTTCCGGCACGAAGAACGCGGTCTCGGCCAGGTTGTTCTCGGCGGCGATCGACTGCATCACGTCGTCGTCCAGCCAGGTGTCCAGCGGGCACACCGCGGCCGGGTTGCCGGCGAAGACACGGCTGGCGAACGCATCGATCTGGTAAAGCGGCAGTTTCATGGGGAGGGCTCCC
>JAJFMS010001047.1 GCA_020696885.1 Armatimonadota bacterium
CTTTCCTGTCTCCTCTTCGTGCCCTTGTGTCTTTGTGGTGAAGAACGCTCAGGAGGCGGGTTCCAGCAGCGCAATTGCTCGCGCGAGCTCCGATTCGAACTCGGCAAAGTGGGGCTGGCCGAGGTAGCCGCGGGCCTCTTCGAGCGGGGTCGGGCTGTGGTCCTCGAGCGCTCCCGGGTTCGCACCGGCTGCGAGGAGGAGCGCCACCAGCTCGGCAGCGCCGGCCCGGGGATACACCGCCTCGCGGAGGGCGGTGTTCTGGTGGACGTCCCGGGCGTTCGGCTGAGCGCCGTGCTCCAGGAGGGCACGAACTACTTCCACGTGGCCGCCTTTGACGGCGTCCAGTAAAGGAGTGGTGCCCCACTCATCCACCACGTCCACCGGATGCCCATGGGCCAGCAACAACCGCGCGATCTCTGCCTGCCCGTAAACCGCGGCCAGGTGGAGCGGACTGGCCGTGTCGATCAAACCGACCGAGCCCCGGGTGTGGATCACGCTCGGGTCGTCGCCCAGAATCCGTTCGGCGAGCGACACGTATCCCTTCTTGCAGGCGCAGAGGAGCTCTCCGGGCCGCGACTTCTCCGGAGTACTCATCCCCGGCGGGCGCATCTGCGCGGAGAGGAGCTCGCTCACGTAGCGGAAGCCGAAGAAGTCCCGGGCGTAGTCCAGCGGGGTCTTGCCGTCGCTGGCTGGCTCGGCGGGGTCCGCTCCCCGCTTCAGGAGCAGCTCGACCGCAAACAGATCCGCGCTGCCGACGGCGTAGTGGAGCGCCGTGCCCAGCTCCCGGTCGCGTGCCGTAAGCTCTGCCCCGGCATCCAGCAACAGCTCCAGCATCCCCCAGTGCCCCTGCTCCGCGGCGGCGTGGAGCGGCGTCTTCTCGTTCTCGTCGCAGGCGTTGGGGTCTGCGCCGTGCTCCAGCAGCACGCGGGTCAGTCGCAGCCGTGCTTCGGGTGTGAGGCTCGTCTTCTCGGATTCCGCCAGTGCGTGGAGCGGCGTGATCCGGCGCTCGTAGCTGTGCAGGACGTAGTTCACGTCCGCGCCTAGCTCCACCATCAGCAGCACCGCCGTTTCGTTGCCCCCTTCGAGCCAGCCGTGGAGCGGGGCGAACTTCGGCTCCTGGAGGAGCGCCAGGTCCGCGCCGGCCTCCAGGAGTAGCCGCGCCACTTCGCCGTGCCCCTTTTCGATCGCATGGTGCAGCGGCGTGTGCTTGTGCCGGTTCTTGACGTTGGGACGGGCCTTGAAATCGAGCAGGAGCTGCGTGAGGGGCAGGCTCCCGACCTGCGCCGCCACGTGGAGGGGCCGGCGCTCCAACGCGTCTTTGACCCCCACGAGCTGCTTGTCGCCCTGCAGGAGCTGGCGCGTGCGGTCCACGTCGCCGCTGCGGACGACTTCGAAGATGTCCATGTCTTTCAGGAGAGCGGAACGCGAGGGTCTGGCAGAGGGTTACATTCGATGTATCACAGGCCCAGAAAAGCGACATCCCCGGCAGTGCACCGGTTGATGGGTGCGCTGCCGGGGATGTCGGCCGTAGCCGTCGCCGAAATTACACGACAAGCTCCTTGATCACCTTGGCCGCCTCGACACCGGTGAGCTTCTGGTCGAGACCCTGGGACTTGAACGTGAACCGCTCGTGGTCCATCCCCATCAGGTGCAGCACCGTGGCGTGGAAGTCGTGGATGTTGCACGGGTCCTTCACGATGTTGTACGAGAAGTCGTCCGTCTCGCCGTAGATCTGGCCGGGCCGGGCGCCGCCGCCGGCCATCCACATCGTGTAGCACCGCGGGTGATGGTCGCGGCCGTAGTTCTCGCGGGAAAGACCGCCCTGAGAGTAGATGGTCCGCCCGAACTCGCCGCCCCAGATGATGAGCGTGTCGTCGAAGAGGCCGCGGGCCTTGAGGTCCTGCACCAGTCCCCAGCAGGCCTGGTCGATATCCTTGCACTGGCTCGGCAGGCGCCCCGCCACGTTGGAATGCGTGTCCCAGTTGTTGAGATACACCTGGATGAACCGCACGCCCCGCTCCACCATCCGGCGTGCCATCAGCGTGGTATGAGCGAAGCTGCCCGGCTTACGTGCTTCCTCGCCGTAGAGCTTGTAGGTGGAGTCCGGCTCCTTGCTCACGTCCGTAAGCTCGGGCACGCTGGACTGCATCCGGAACGCCAGCTCGTACTGCTGAATCCGAGTGTGCGTCTCGTCGTCCCCCACCGTCTTGAAGTTCAACTCGTTGAGGGCCCGAAGCCCGTCCAGCGTCTTGCGGCGTACCTGGGACGGCACGCCCGGCGGGTTGTTGATGTAGAGGATCGGGTCGCCGCCGGAGCGGAAGGAGACGCCGGCGTGCTCCCCCGGGAGGTAGCCAGACTGCCAGAGCCGCGCCGAGATCGCCTGGACCTGCTCCGTGTTCGTCGGCTGCGCCACCAGGACCACGAAGGTCGGGAGGTTCTGGTTCATGGAGCCGAGGCCGTAGGAGACCCACGCGCCCATGCAGGGCCTACCGGTCACCTGGTTGCCGGTCTGCATGTAGGTGATGGCCGGCTCGTGGTTGATCGCCTCGGTGTTCATGCTCCGGATGAAGCACATGTCGTCCACCATGCTGGCGGTGTGCGGCAGCAGCTCACTCACCCACATGCCGGACTTCCCGTGCTGCGCGAACTTGAACTTGGAGGGCGCGATCGGGAACCGGGCCTGCCC
>JAJFMS010000062.1 GCA_020696885.1 Armatimonadota bacterium
AGTTGCTGGATCTTGACTGGGTCTAACCGATCCATCATCGCTCTCCCTCGGTCGACCCGAACTTACTGTCTCCATCAAACCAACGTCCGCCCTGGAACGGTGGCCGAGTTCCATCTGGAACGCAGCCGCGAAGTTGAACAGCGGGTGCGCCGCTCACCTAACGCCTCCAGAACTGCCACCAGGGCCGGGGGCGGTCCCAGTTCACCTCCGGCGTATGCTTCCGACTATGCTTTCGCCGCAGGTTGTCCAGCTTCTGGCACTGCTCCGGTGAAAGCAGGCTCCCGAGCCGGGCTGCATCCTGATGGAGGCCGCGCCCGGGGGCGCGGGCCGGCTTTACGCCTGCCCGGAGCGGCCCGAGTTTGGCTTCGATGGATGCGAGCCCTTCGGTCAGCGACTGTTGCGCGGCCTTGAGTTCTGGGCGCTCCGGCATCAGAGGCCTCCAGACTGCAGTGTGTCCGCTGCCTGGCGCAGGGCGGCGGCCAGGGCACCCCGTTGCTCCACCGTGGGGTTGGCGGCAAACTCGGTGAGCTGCAGCCGCAGTCGGTCGAGCTCGACGGCGGTGTCCCGCAGCCGCCGGAACCGGAAGGGAAAGGAGTTCCGGTCCAGCTCCAGCACGGAGGTGAGGAAGGCGGTCCAGGTACTCCAGTCCGTCGAGCGCAGCGTGTTGATCTCGCTGCGGCGGTGTTGGAGATCGTTCACCGCCTTCAGCAGCTTGACGATCTCGTCGCGGTAGGTGTCGACGTTCGCTCGCTCGCGGCTCCAGATCGTATCCAGGCTCTTCTGCATCTCGGCCCGAAGGGAGGTGAAGTGCCTGTCAGCGTCCGCGTGGCCGTGCTGCACCATCGTCTTCAGCGCTTCCTGCGCCGCTGGACCGCACTTCGCTTCCCTCCGGGCCTCGGCGAGCTGGAGGTTGAGGGTGGGGATCTGCTCCTCGAGGCTCTTCCACTCGTCCACGGCAAACCGGCACTCGCGGCCATCGGGAAACCGGAAGAAGATCAGGGTCGACTCTCGTTTCGCCTTGTCCCAGAGGCACTCTTCCATCGCCGCGAGGACCGGCGCGTTCTCTTGCGGGGGTGGCGGGCGGAGCAGCCAGTGCTCCGGGGTAAAGACCTGCCGGTCGCGCTCCTTCCACCATGGATCGAGCACCATCCGGTAGGCCGCGGGGGGAAGGTTAGCAATCGGCGGCTGATCGTACTGTGCCGGACGCACCAGGTGGAGGGGCGGCAACGGCGGGAAGTCCGGACCTAGTGGTCCCACTTCCACCCGCGCGTGGCGGAACTGTCGGATTACGGCCTCCGGGGAGCGACAGAACCAGTGGCGCAACGCGGCCGCGCCGCCGGATTCATCGGTCTCCGGGTAGACGGAGAGGTACACGGGCAGCTCCGACTGTTCGGACCACCACCGGCAATTCTGCAGCTCCTCCTCGAGCTCGGTGATCCGGTACTGCAGCGCCTCCATGGCGGCCAGGGGATCTCCGGGCCGATCCGTCGCCTCGTCGGGGAAGAGGCGGATCGGGATCGGATACTGGCTCCGTGGAGAAGGTGCGGGGGTGGCCTTGATGCGAGGTTCCGGACCCCGCCCACTCATCACCCGGGGGCCTGCCGGCAGCCCGCCCTTCGAAGAACGGAAGAGGCTCTCGAACTGATCCCGGTGCCCCAGGTTTACCCGCGCGCCGGTTTCCAATATCAACCCGACGCCGGTTTCGGACACCGGCGTTGTGTGGTGCTGACCGAACGACCAGGGTTGGTACCAGCCCAGTGGACGAGGGTTCGCGCTCAGGTCCTGTAAGGCCCTTGCCACCGTGACCTCCGTGTCGTCCGCGGGAGTGCGGCCGTAATACAGCTCCCATTCGGGCTGGCGGAGAAACCAGCCCAGGAGGTGGTAGTCCGGCAGCCGGCTGAAGGCGATGGCATGGGGTGCCCGGCCGTTCCGGAGTAGTGCGGGAGGCACTTCGGCAGGCTTCAGAGCGCGGATCCACAACTCCAGGTCGCCTTGCCGGTCGAACCAGAGCTGCACGAAGCGGTGGAGCACGTCGTCGAAGCCGTAGTAGAGACCCAGGAACTGGCAGACCGCGGGCTCGTACGGCCACGGCTCGAGCGGCACGGTGCCGGCGACCGGGCTGGGGGTTTGTGGTTGGCTCATCGCGCTAACCTTTCCACGTGCTCCAACAGATAATCCCAGGCGGCCTGGCGCACGGTGCCCCGGGGACCCAGGTCGTGGTAGTCGGCCTCCACGCAGCGGACGTCCTGCTGGGCGGTGGGGGAGGGGTCCGGCCGCCAGGAGACCGAGCTGGTCCCGCACACCAGGCGCACGAGGGAGCTTTCACGCGCCACCGAGCGGAGGGCGGCGCGGACGTGGCGGAGCTCGTCATCGTGCTCGGGCACGTGTCCCGGTGGGCCGGCCACCGTCACCAGGCCATAGTCGTACGGGCGGGTACGGTCGTGCTCCGCCGGCTCGCCGGCGGGCGCCTGCGCTGAAGTGATGCGGCGCAGCGCCCGCACTGCCGGACTGTCATAGGCGCCGGAACTGATGACGTCGGTGCACGGTGGCTCTCGCAGGTAATAGGCGGGGAAGAACGTGTTCACCCGGGGCAGCCAGACCGGCGCACCGTGTTCCCGGATTTCCCGCATCTCCGGCGCGGCGGCCAGGTTAGGCCCGGGTGCGGCGGATCCCTCCGGCCGGCGGGGTGCGTTCGTACATGGCGCGCCCTACCTCGACTACCCACGCCAGGAGGAGCCGATGGGGCGCCTGCTGAGCGGCGTATCGGTCGAAGTAGAGCACCTGCTTCAGGGCTACTCGCTCCATAAAGTAGGGCCGCGCCAGATCGGAGCGCAGCACGGCGGTAGGACTGCCCTTCCGGGAGATATCGTGGTTTCCGAGCTCCGGCGACCGCGCCGACTGCTGCTCAAGCGGTGTGAGGGTGCGCTGCAGATACCGCACCCGTGTCCTCTGCCGGGCGGTCAACACCAGCGCCTGGTAGTCCAGGCTTCCCTGCAGCAGGGGGAGGTCCAGTCCCGCAGGACCTTCAGGTGCGCGTGCGGCTCCCCGAATCAGGTAAGCGGCGGTGGCCCGGCCAAACGGCTCGACGAGGGTGTCCGACAGATCGCCCCAGGTGGTAAGGCACCGCTTGAGGAACGCCTTCGCGCCGGCGTCCCCCTGCGCGAGACGTGGGAGGTCCCGTGCAGACGGATCCAGACGCACCAGGTGGCTGCGGACGCGCGCGGGGAGCTCCAGTTCCGGCGCCCGCCGGCTGAGTGCGGCGGCCATGATTTCCACGAACACGGCACAGGCTCGGGCCATGGGAGAGCCGGCTCCGCCGTCGGTGTTGGTCGCTGCGGCGGCCCGCGGGTGCTGTTGGGCAGCCCGCCTGGCTCCGTCGATGGCGCCGCGGAGCGCGCCGTGAGCCGCCGCGGTGTTGAGCGCCCGGCAATAGGTTTGCCCCAAGGCAGGCTCGTCACTCAGCGGCCAGCCGTGTCGGCACTCATAGTAGAGGCGACCCCCTTCCAGGAACATCA
Source organism: Armatimonadota bacterium (assembly GCA_020696885.1). The sequence goes on from JAJFMS010000062.1 coordinate 3,516, forward strand.
GGGTGAGGTCCGCGACTACGGAGAGCGGCAGGTCGCAGCCGAGGCGCAGCAGGCGCGGGTAGAGTTGGCCGCACACGAAGGCCCAGCGGCTCTCCCCATCGAGCTCGGTACGCAGGAGCGGCGGCGGCGCGCAGATCGCGGCATACTCCCCGGCCAACCAGCTTTCCATCCCTCGCTGTTGCATCATTGGGTCCTCGGGACGACTCAGGATGGCCGCTCGATGTACGTCTCTACCTGGCGCGTCAGGGTCCCCAGGGAAGCGGGGTCGTCCCAGGTATGACGTAGGATCCGGAGGTCGGTCTTGTTCGGCGGGCCCTCGTGAGCGAACAACGCGTGCGCGCGCAGTACGGAGAACAAGCGGATGAACTTCCGGTCGTCGACGCGGCAGAGGGGCGGGCTCTGCCCCATCAGGGACACCACCGCACCGCGGTAGAGCGTGACGAACGACTTGATCTGTGGGTCCTCGAGGTCCGGGCCGCCCCAGCTTTCGGTCATCGCGCGGTTCAGCCAGAGCAAGTCGTTGAGGCAGGAGACCGGGGCGGCCGCCGTTTCCTGCGGGTCGTATCCGGCCCGGAGGTCTTCCACCTCATCGGCCCACCCGAGCTTGAGCAAGGCCAGCCGGGCATCCAGCTCCTTACTGCTCGGCGGGGGGCTGGCGGGAGGCGGGGCGGGCGCGGCAGGCCGGCCCAGCGAGGGAGTGCCCGGCGGCCGGGTTGCCGCCGGGGGTGGAGCGGGCATCCGGTTGGCTTCCGGCCCGCGGGGCAGCGGTTGGCTATGGAGGCGGATGACGAACCGCGCGTAGAACGCCTGCAGCTCATCCAATTGCCGGCCAGTCGGGACGGTATTGGACGCGCCGAAGATCAGGCGGCCTTTCGCCTTTCGGATCACGCCTCCTTCGTAGACCCTGCGCTCGTTGATGATGGAGAGGAGGCTGTTCAGGATCGCTGAATTGGATCGGAACACCTCGTCCAGGAAGATGACCTCGGCTTCCGTGATGCTGCCCGCCGGAAGCCGACGGAACGCCGGGGCTTCCTGCTGCAGGCCGCGCAAGTCCACTACCCCCAGGATCTCGTCGGGCTCGGTGAAGCCGTGGAGCTGATACTGGAAGTAGCTTTCCTCCGTCTGCTCGGCGCCCACCCGCTGCATGCCCAGCCCCTCACAGAAGCGGGAGATGATCTTGCTCTTGGCGGTGCCGGGCTCGCCGATGAGCAGCAGCGGCTGCTGCGAGATGGAGCCGACGATCACCATGCGGATGATCTCTTCTTTGGCCACGAACCGCTTGTTGAGCTCTGTCTCCAGCTTCTTCACGCGCGCCAGTACCGTGGGCGTGTGTCGTTGTAGCAGCTCGAGCATCGCATCCCGTCGCCGCGCGTCGAAGGCTTTCGTCTTCGGGTCGTAGCAGCTCAGCGCCTCCCGGATGCGAGTGGTCCACCTCGGGGCGCGGAAATCTTCCAGGCTCTCAACCTCGTTCCAGGGAAGCAGCATCGTTACTCATCCTGTCAGCCCGCCGTCACTACGCCCGAGCGAGTTGACGGTCAGTTCGTTGTCTTATTTGCGATCCCGCTCCGGCGGGTGCTCCCCGGCTTCTCGCTGCTCCTGGGAGAGAAACCGCTCCTGGAGTACCGCAAGACGCGCAGCGTGAGACTCGATAGGGCGTCCTTCCCACCACTCGAGGGTGCCGGTGGAGTCCTGCAGCCGCACCAGCTCTTCATACGCTAGCTGGGCTGCTGGTCTGCGGGGCAGCCTCTTCAGGTGATCCAGGGCCTGGTTTAAGCGGCGCCAGGCTCCGAAGAGCTCCGCGCTCGCGGGACGCATCGCCTCCGGGCAGTACGGATACTCCAGCCCGATCCTCGACAGCGTGCCGGCGCGTAGCGACTAATGAAAGTAGAAGAGCAACAGGAACCGGCGCAGGCGCCACGCCTCCTCGTCGTCACTGTTTACCTGGACCGAGGCGGTGCGGAAGAGCGCCGCTACTGGGCTGGGCAGCGGATTCGCCAGGCGCGATAGGGCACAGCGCTCCGCCATCCGGATGGCGACCCAGTGCTGAAGACCCTCGGCTGCAGGATCCACGGCGATGGGTAGCAGCGTGAAGCGGGCGGGATCCGAGGACGATGGGTCCGCCACCTCGGGCGGCGGGCTCGGAGTGGCCGCAGTGGGAGCGGCGTTCGCGCGCAGGCGGAGTCCGGTAAGCGGGCTGAGCCGCTGCCATGCGATCCGGAGATCGGTCAGATGCTTGACCGCGATCTTCTGCCAGGCTTCTCTGGCCTCCAGTTCCCGGCATTGGGTAGCGACGACGCGCCACGCCTCGCGCCGCTTCCGGCGACTCGCGGCCGCTCCAGGCCACCAGCGGAGGCGAGCGTGTGCTGCCAGGGCCTGACTTCGTGCCTCGCGGGCTTGACGGAGCTCCAGCCCCAGTCGCTCTAACTGCTGGTCATACTCGAAGCTTTTCCGTTCCAGATCCTGGCTGAATAGGTCCAGCAGGATCAGGTCTCCGCTAACCGGCGTACTGAAGGTCGGGACCTTCGTCAGCCACTCGGTGAGCTGCCCCGCTACCTCCTGGAGCCCTCCGTCCGCCACGCCGGCGGCGCGCGCCTCGATGAGGTGGTAGAGGTTGTAGAGCGCTACGGCCGCCTGCGCCCCCACGGCTCCCCAGGGCGCAGGGCAGGCGTCGCCATCCTGTAGCACCGTGTGCCGGGTTTGGAACGCGATCAGTCGCGCGGTGAGCTGCGCGGGAAGTGCCTCTTGACACCAGGCTTCGTGCCAGAAGGCCAGGTCGGCGAGGCGGCCCGCGGCCAGCAATTCCCCCCACTCTTGCCGGATCTTCGGGTCTTTCGTCTCCGGGAGGCTCTGTGAGCCCCACCAACCCTTGAGGCCGGCGGGCGCCGCCTTATCGTTCGCCCGGGCAAGTTGCTCCCCGCTGATTACCCGCGCCAGAAAGGGACTCACGCGACTGTCGGTGAGCACCTGCGGCCTCCGAGCCCCCTCCGGAGTGGGGGCGTTGACGCGGGGCAGCACGTAGCCCAGGTGATCTGCAAGCGCATCGTAAAGATCGAAGATACTCATCCGAGCTCACTCCCGGCGCCTGGGAACAGGTCTCTGCGCCGATGCGGACCACGCGATGGCGGACCAGGGGTGTAGGTGCGAGGTCTCGCGCAGGAGCGCTCGTGCCTGGGCCGCGTCGATGTCGGCGACCTGCAGGCGCTCAAAGTCCGCGAGTGCGGCGTCCAGCGCCTCGCTCACCAGCGTGCGCAGCCGGTCCTTCTTCAGCTCTTCCAGGTAGCCCTGCAAGGAACGAAGCCCGGCCTGGTGCTCCGGATGCAGCAAGCGACGGGTGGCGGCATCCAGGGAGTGGGGCAGGAGGAGCCCATTCTCCGCGGTGGTGAGCCCCGCGCGGTGTTGCAGAAAGAAGCCGTCCGGGCGGGGCCGGTACCAGCCCACGTGGGGAACCGGGCTCAGCTCCTGGCCGGCAAGGCGCTTGTTGGCCGGTTCATCCAGGTCCGCGGGCCGGCCCAGCAGCAGGCATAGGAGCCAGAGTACGCGGGTTTCGGTCCAGTCGGAGGATACGATGTCGGGGTCTGCCCACTCGACATCGGCGCGCGAATGCGCCGTGGGGAACATCCCTCGCGCCTGGCTCCAGTGGCCGGCGGTGCTGTAGCCAGGCAGGTGGTGAAGGTGGAGGCCGTGCGCCTCCCGGATGATCAGAATCCGGTAGGGGTCGCCGGTGGCGAGCGTCTCGAGCTCCCCGGCGGAAGGAAGGGCGCGGAGTCGCTCTTCCAGCTCGGTGAGCCGGTCCGCCACCGTGTCATCCGCGCCTTCCCGCCCGCTGTGCAGCAGGACGGTAGCGATCTCAAGGCTGCCCGGGCGAGACTCCCCGATCTGCTGCAGGTCGGACAGCGCCGAGCCGGCCTCCGCCCACAGATCCTGCGCGGTGCCGTGGTCCAGGCGATGCGAGATGTGGAAGTCCTCGCCAGCCGTGTCCAGGAGCTGCTCGGCCTCGACGGAGAGCAGGCGGAGCAGCGTCTCGGCGTGCGGCGGAACCGCGTCCGCCGCGGCGAACGGCGTGTCGTGGCGGGTCACCTTCCGCTGGATCTCCTCGCACCACAGCGCCACCCGCGCGAAGAGGGGCTGGGCCGCCGCCGCCTCCAGTTGCTCCGTGTCGCTCTCCTCCAGCGCCTTACTCGCCCCCCAATGGCGGAGTACCTCTTCATATGCTTCCGCCGCCAGGGTAGAATCGTGGGATAGCCCGGCTTCTAGCTCGCTCGCCAGGCACTCGAGTGCTTCAGCACGCCGTTGCAGCGTGACTCGCAGTGGCTCGATGCAGGTATGCCGCGCCAGCCAGTCGAGGGCGCAGACGAAGGCAAACGCCTTCAGATGGGTCTGGAGCGCCTGCTGTGCGCGGGCTTCGTGCGCAGATAGCCTGCGGTTCCACTCGGTCTCGCGCTCCTGGTGCTCCCTTCTGAAGTGATCCATCTGGCGCTTCAGGCGGGGCAGCGGGCTCGGCCGGGTTTTGGCGAAGTCTTCCACCTCGCTGAGCACCCGGCTCACCATGCCGCTGCTCTCGTTCAGCCGGTGCTTCCGTTTAATGGTCAGGATCGTCAGCTCGCCCTGCTTTTCGGGTTCGCCGTTCTTCCCGGGTTTGTCTTGCCAGCGGGCCAGGCGCGCATCTACCTCCCGGAGACGGGCCGCCAGGAACGCCGGCCCGGTTTCCGGATTGGGCAGGTGTTGGCGCACCAGCTCGGCGTACCGGTCCAGCAAGATCCCCACCCGGCGCTTCCGGTTTTCCCGGATGATCGAATCAAACCGGTGGAATCCCGCCGAGCCGCGTTCGGCCTCACACATGGAGTGCAGCTCGCGCAGGTCGCTGATCTTATGATCTGGCTTGACTTCGGCCGCTTTAGACCAGCCCGGGATCAATTCGTCGACGAAGTCGTCCAGCAGGTCCAGGTCAACCACGTCTCGGAGCGTGGCGAACGGGGACTTGGGGGGCTCCTGTTTGAGCCACTGGTCCCCGATTCTCGAGAGCAGCCGCACGGAGGCCGCCTGGCGCTGCGCATCCACGGCATAGCCCAGGGCGGCGCACCCGGCGAGGCTGAAGGAGGCGTGCCGCCCGTATTCCGCGGGCTGTGCGGCGAGCCGTGCCGCGAGCTCGTCGTCTCTACGGATCAACTGGGCGCCAGAGGGCGCGGTGATGGCAGCCAGGAGCTCCGTAGCACTGGCGATGCAGGCTTCCAGGGCCGGCTCTCCGGAAGCGGCGGCCTGCAGCAGCCGGACCACTCCGAACGGACGCTGCCGGGAGGGCTGGACCTCCGTATGGTCGGGAAGCCGCTGGCTCCACTCTACGTCCGGAAGCATCCAGTGCGCCAGCTCCCGCAAGGCATGGTAGGCGTTGATAGCGGCCGGCTCCCCGGATTGGCACGCAGCCGGGGGAAGGAGAAACAGGCCGTGGGCCGTCACTTCGCCCCCGGACCAACGATGGAGCAAGTAGCCCAGATCGGCGGCCATCCCGGAGCTCGCGCCCGCGAGGCTGCCCACGAGATAGACGGCCGGCGGCTTCTGTGAGAGTTCCGGGGCTGCATCCAGCTCCGGATCGGCCGGTAACGCCGTCAGCTCCGCCCAGACCCGCTGCCACGCCGCGCACGCCGCAGTATGGAGTGGGGCGTGCAGCAGGCTCAACCTGCCGAGCGCGCGGCTCCCGCCGCTGGAGTCTCGCGCGCCCCAGCCGCCCGGGTCCGGCAGGATCGTCGCACCCCAGGTGGCGAGATCGTGACCGGCGCCGGCAACGCGGGGGGCGTCCAGGCAAGCCTGGAGATCGGCCGGATTCAGTGCCAGGCGTACCAGCGCGTCCAGACCGTCGCTCGAATCGCTGCCGTCCGGGTCGTCGGCAGCGGTTTCGAACGCCACGAAGCGTGCCCAGCGGGCACCCGCCAGGTGAGAATACTCCCGGCGGAGCTTCCGCGCGGCCAATTGCACGATCCGCAGCCCGGTGGTGCCCAACCCCACCACCACGACCTTTCGAGCCGGGTCCTGGCTCATGCGCCCGTTCCTCCCTGGGGGTGTTCCGACAGTCGAAGAATGCCCTTGCTGTGCACGAGGTAAAGTCCGGGCCCCGCTGGTAGCAGCGCCTGCGGTTGGAAGCCGGGGCCGCGCCAGAGCAGGCGGTACCTACCGGAGCGTGGGCACTGTGCGGCGAGCACCGCCGTCTCTCGTTCCGGCAGTGACGTGAGGGAGAGCAGGATCGCTTCTCCCGTGTGCGGGTCGCGTGCCAGGAAGCCGTCAACCCACGTGCCGGCGGGGCGGGGCAAGATCACCGGCGCCGAAGCCCCCGCGAGGTAAAACAGGGAGCGGCTGGCGATCACCGCGGTGCTGGAGCCCAGCCGGAGCACGGCTCGCAGCGGCCCGGTTTCCGATTGCGGCCTCCGGGGATCGGCTCCCGGCGGGGTGAGCCAGACCTGGCCGTCCCGGTCTTCCGCCACAAGACCGCTACCGCCCGCATCCCAGGCGCGGACCTGCCGCAGCCCGCGCAACGCGCCCCGCGCGCTTCCCACTCTCTCCGGGCCCTGGGCCGTCCCGTCGTCCCGCCAGAGTTGGCCATCCCGGGCGCACCAGAAGACCCGATTTCCCGCAACCCCTAGCGCAAGCCGCTCCGGTCGAAGACCAGGCACGTCATCCAGGAGCATCTCCGGCTCCAGGCGGTGGGGTGAACGGGGCTCCAGGAGCGCACCATGCTTGACCGCCGGGGGGCGTGCCGGCACCAGAAAGGCGCGATGCAGCGTCATCTCGCCGTCCGGCTCCTGCACGATGCCGGCCCAGTGGCGGTCCCCCGCGATCTGCGTGTGAGGCACGCCAGCTCCCAACAGCTCTGTGGCGCCGTCATCTATGCCGTCTTCCGTGCTGCCTTCCGTGCTAACCAGTGGTACAGTGAGGAACCCGGTGGAGGTGGCGAGGACCACGTAAGGGCCGATTACCGACATCAGAGACGCCGCCGGTAGCCCCGGGGCTGGCCTGCCCACACGGCCCCCGATCTCTTCCGAGGCGCCCGTCCCGGTCCGGATCCGTACCAGCCGGTCGTCCTCCCAGGCCAGGAAGTCGCCGTTCGTTACGACCGCGGCATGGAGCACTTTCCGGGCGCGATAGAGCGCCTCGGGAGACCGCGACAGCGGCTCCATCGTTTGCCACGGGCAGGGCAACTCCCAGCCGCTCCAGGCCGGACTTCCCCCGGAGACGCAGGGGTGCACCGGGGTTACGCTGGCGCTCGTGCTCTGGCATTCCGGGTTCTCGCATTTTGCGGTGCCGGGAAGCCACCAGCGCCCGCACCGCTCGCAGGCATGGAGCAGCGCCCCGCAGCCACACCAGGCCGAGTCCGCGTTCGCCTCCGGCCGCAAGTGCGCCAGCAGGTGGTACCGCTCCTCGCAGGCGGGGCAGGGCGGCCGGATCTCCCACCCGCAGCCCCGGCAGAAGAAGTCGCTCGGGTGCGGCGTCGTTCCGCAGCGCCGGCAGGGGCGGGGATTCTGACTCACGAGCCACTCCTGGTGTCGCGGTAGCGGCGCACCTTGGCCGGATAGATCGCCGGAGCGCGTCCCCGCCGCTGGAAGCCGATGGCCACCACCTCCGAGATGCAGCCGGCGAGCTCGGCGGAGACGCACGGAACCTCGCCGACCACCTCCATCGAGTCCGGCTCGACCGGCTCATCCGGCTTGGGAGCCACCTGGATCACCTGGGTTGCCTGGTCGAGCCAGGTGAGACACTGCCCCCGGGCGGTGTCGAGCGCCCCGCTCCAGGGCTGCGGCAGCTTCGGTCGCTTACGAGGCGCTCCGAGATATAGCGACAACTCGGCCAGCAGCGGGCGCAATACCTCGTCGCTCGGTCCTTCGGCGTCGTTCGCGGCCGCTACCTCCCGGCTGAGCTCCTGGAACATGCGCAGGATCGGGTCGACCTGGCCGGCCTCCTCGTCGGAGAGATTCCGGGCCGTCTCCTCCAGTGTCCGCAGCCAGGGTGGCGCTTCGCCCGCCAGGCCGCTGTGATACCCGTCGCGTTGGGAACCGGCGCCGTTGGCACCGGAGGCGGACAGTACCGGCGGTGCACCGGCGGTCCGGGCGAGAACCACCGCGGGAACCAGGATCTCGTCGCCCCGCCGGTAGCCGCGGCGCAGGCACTGATCCACGATCCCTCGTGACCATTCGGGACTCCAGGCGCCGTCCGGCGGCTGGTGCTCCGGGGTGAGCGGAGACCCGGTGGCCGGCCGGATGGCTTCGATCCCCAGCTCTCCCAGCAGCTTCTCGAGGCTGGACCGCACCCCGGCCAGAAACTCACCGGCCATGCTCTCGGCGTCA
>JAJFMS010001048.1 GCA_020696885.1 Armatimonadota bacterium
CCCAAATGGTGCTGGCAAGTAGAAGGCCTACCATCCCGTGCCATCCTGCCAGAGCCTTTCCAGTCATCCCCTCTGTGCCCTCTGCGCCTCTGCGCCGAACCCTTTCCCTAATGTGCCGGTGCTGGTGAATGGATTCCAGCGGCAACCGGAACGTGGCGCCGATAGTGCAGTTGACATACCTCAACTGGCAAGGTATATAGAGCCTATGAAGGCACGTGGAGAAGGTGGCGAGCTGTTGCGGGGGAATACCCCCACGCTGATCCTGGCGGTGCTGGCCGGCGCACCGCAGCATGGCTACGCGATTGCGCGGGAAATCCAGCGTCGCAGCGGCGAGGCACTGCGGCTCGGCGAGGGCTCCCTCTACCCGGCACTGCGAGTGCTGGAGGCGGATGGACTGGTCACCAGCCACTGGGAGCCGCAAGAGAGCGGGCCTGCCCGCAGGATTTACGCACTCACGGAGGCTGGGCAGACGGAACTGGCCCGGCGGCGGCGCTCGTGGCGAGATTTCGTGGAAGCGGTGGATGGCGTACTGGGAGGGCTACCGGATGGGGTTGGGAGCTCGGCTTCCGCCTCCACGGAGAGCGCTCGCCCCGGCGCCCTGCGGGATGCGCGCGTCGAGGCCTACCTCGATCGTGTGCTCGAGCGCCTGCCCCGCGGCATGTCTCCCACCGCCCGCCACGGCGAGCGGGTCGAGCTGGCCTCCCACCTGGACGCGCTGGTCGCTGCGCACGTGGAGCTCGGCGCGGACGAGGACACGGCCGTCCAGGCGGCGCTCCACGAGTTCGGGGACGCTCGCCAACTCGGCCGTCGGCTTTCCCGCGCCTGCAGGCAGCTCGACGCGCCGCGCGGAGGGCTCGCCGTGGTGGCGTTGTTCGCGCTGATGTGCGTCGGCTTTCCGACCTTCCTCAGCGGCGGGCTCCCGCAGTATCCCACGCTCTCGCTCGGGCCGCCGCCGCTGGGCTGGTGGATCGACCTGGCTATCCCCTGTTATGCCGGGTATCTCTGGGGCCGGTACCAGCCGGTCGGTGCCCGGTGGTGGGCGATGGTGGTGCTGCCGCTGCTGCTGGGCGCCGCGCTGCCTCTCGCCGCCGGCTCGGTGGGCGATGGGTCGCTGGAGCTGCTGGCGCGCGGCTTTCTGCTGCTGAAGTGGGCGATGGTCACCTGCGGAGCAGCGGGGGTTACCGTGTCGGCGTGGCTCTACCGCGAGCAGCGGGATCTCGGCCATCCGGGTATCGGGGCATGACGGAGCCCGCTGCGGAGATCCTGCGGTGGTTCGATCCTGCCCCGGACGCGCTGCTGGACCTGCTGCGTGCCCGTGTGGACGACGTGATCCTGCGGACGATCGCCGAAGCGGACTACGGGTATCAGGTCCCGCAGAACCTCGCCGCACTGCGCGCCATCCAAGACACCGGGAAGGTCCCGCGCCCGCTGGAGTGGGAGCCGCGGGAGGTGCTGCAGCTCACCCATTGGGAAGAGCCGGGGCCTAACGACAGGCACGCGCACCTGCGGCGGGCGTTCGCGTGCGCGATCCTCCTTCGCGCCGGCGGAGACGCCGAATCTCAGCCGCACCTGAGGGGTGAGAACAGTACGGTGGCGGTCCTGGTGGACAGCGCCCAGGTGCTGGGACCAGACGTCCAGCGGGCTGCGGCTAGCGCCATCGCCTGGGGATTCCATCACGCACCCTCGGGCGACGGCGAGCGCCCGTTCTTTGCGCTGGCGCTGCTGCTGCTCGCAGTATTTATTGGTCCAGCGGTGTATCCCGGGCAGCGAGTTATCCGGCTGGTGGAGTGGGTGATCGCGGAGGAAGCGGAGGAGCGTAGCTGCCAGGGGGAGGCGTTGGGCCCCGACGACAGCGCCTGGCTCCGCGGGCTCACCTGCTTCGATCAGCGACATCTCCTCTGGTGCTCGCTGGCCTGCCGTATGGAGGAAGCAGCACCGCGCTATTCCGGGCGTCGAGTGCAGCAGCGAGTATCCGAAATCCCCCGCCGGTTGATGCTCCTGCTGTGAAAATACCGTGCTGGGTGCTCTCCCCGCCCCTGCGTCGCCTCCCAGGCCGGTGCCGGCATCAGGACGCGGCTGGGCGGGAGGGTTGACGAACATCGAGGACACCGGCGGTCTGGCGACGCGCCGGCTACAGCGCAGCATCGTGCTGCTCTGCGCGCGCACCCCGAGCGGCGTCGAAACCCCGCTATGCCCCAGTGCGTACGTTTTCATCACCGGTGGTGGGCCGTAGGCCCATGATCGCTGAACCGCTGATCCCCTCGAGACGGCCAGCGGCAGATACAGCGGCCGATAGACGGGTGCATCGCTCCCGAAGGCGGGTAACCGCGAGCGAACGCCGAACAAGGCGGCTGCCTACGAATCTCTCCCAAGCACACTGTAGGCAGCGCCGGGTGCCCTACGGGCGGATGGCGCGTTCGCTGACGGCGACCTGTCTTCGGAAGACGGGTGCGCCGCCCTCGAAGCAGGTCGCCGTTAGCGAACGCCGCACGAGGCGGCTGCCTACAGTTCACTGGCCAGAGGCACGCTGTAGGCGACGCGCCGGAGAGGCTACCCCAAGCAAAACCCGTTGGGTAGGCGGTCCGGTGGCAGGCTAAAACCTGACGGCCGCGTCCGAGAAGGTAGGGAGCGTCAGGGACCGAGCCACTCCTCGTGCACGGAGGAGTCAATCAGCGTCCCGTTCCGATCGAAGAGGAAGTCCAGCACGAGGTCACCGGACATCAGGAAGTCGTAGTTGGTCTCACGGATCCGTCCGGTCACCATGCCGCTCAACGCCTCCTTCTGGTACGGGAACCGCTCATGCCGGTCGGACTCGTGAACCCCCTCCCAGCGGTGCTCGATCCCTTGCGACTTCAGCCAATTCATCACCTCGGCTTCCCTGGCGCCCGCGCGCACCCCGCGGCGCACCCGCCGGGACACGCTCGCGACGGAGTGCGGCGTGGTCCAGTTGATGAAGTAATACATCCAGCGACCCGCGCGGAGGTGGGAATAGCGCGGGGAGAGGAACGTCGGAAGATACCCCTCGCCCACCTCCTGGACGCCGGCCTTGACATGCAGCGTCCCGAAGGTGAGATGGAGCGGCGTCACCAACGAAGTCAGCAAAC
>JAJFMS010001049.1 GCA_020696885.1 Armatimonadota bacterium
CGCCCAGGAGGAGGTCCATAACGCCGTCCCGGTCGATATCCCCGGCCGGGGCCGCTGCGCCCAACTGGTGGTAGGTGCCCGTGCCGTTGAACCGGTAGCGCACCCGGGCCGCCGTGTCGGGATCACGCGCCGGAGCCACGACGGGCGGGCCCTCGCGCCGGCGGCCCAGTGGACGGCTGTTCGCCTCCCGGACCCCCAGGCCACACAACACCATCAGAATCGTCGCAAGCGCGAGCCGGTGCATAGATCACTCCAGAATGCCGTCGCCACCGACCCACCAGGGCGAGCGAAGGGAAGAAGAGAGCCGGAGCTGGCAGCGGCATTTAGCCTCCGGTCAGGAATCCGGTCGATTGCTCGGCCGCTGCCTGGGCAACATAGCGCCTTGCTGTCACGCCGGCGACACGAGTACGTCACACGTGTCGTCCGCCCAGCGGGGTAGCGGCTGCGGCGGGAGGAGCCGGGCGGCTGCCGAGAGTAGTGGCACAGCACTCGGGCGAGAATCCTGTCGGGAAGCCCGGTGTGGAGAGGCCAGTTCCGGGATGGAAATTCGCCAGACCGGGCGAACTATCGGTCGGCATGAACCGGTAGCTGCTTGGTGACAGGCCGGCCCGCTCGACGTGTCTGCGCCTGGCGCTGATCTAACTGTCGCGGGCCTGGAACCGATACAGGTCACGGAAGTACGGTCGGCTGGCCGCTTCAGACCGCCGCGGCCCGCACCGCGGGCGCTCGTACTTACGGAATTCGAGCCCTAGCAATGACGCTGTTGACCCCCGCCTCTCGCCTGTGGCGAATCGAGCTCCTCGGCGGGCTGCGGGCTGTTTCCGGCAGTACGGTCGTTACCCGGTTCCGTACTCGCAAGACGGCCTCCTTACTGGCCTACCTTGCCTACTTCTCCGGACGGACGCACTCGCGAGACGTTTTGGTGGACCTTTTCTGGCCGGAAGACGAGCCCAGCGCCGCGCGGCATAGCCTGCGCACCGCCCTCTCCGCCCTGCGACGCGAGTTGGACAGCGGTCGTCCCGGCGTGCCCCTGGTGCAAGCGGACCACTTTTCGGTGGGGCTGAACTCCGGCGTGCTCACCACGGACGTCGAGGAGTTTAAAGCCGCCGTGCGCGCAGCGGCGGCCGCCTCGAACGAGGAAGAGCGGCTGCTCTGGCTCACCCGGGCGGACGAGCGATATGCCGGGGAGCTGCTTCCCGGGTTCTACGAGGGCTGGATCGGGCCGGAGCAGCATCGGCTGGAGGAGCTCTACTACACCTCGCTGCAGCAGCTCCTCGCCCTGCGAGAGGCGCGGGGCGAGCTGGAGCTGGCCCTCTCCCATGCCCGGCGTGCGGTTCAACTGGACCCGCTGAGAGAAGAAGGACACCGCGAGCTGATCCGGCTGCTGGTCCGCGCGGGGGAGCCCCGGGCGGCGCTGCGACAGTACGGACTGCTGGAGCAGACGCTCCGCGCAGAGCTGGGCAGTTCCCCTTCCCCCACTACCCACAGCTTGCTCGATGGGCTGTCGCTTCCTACTGCGGCGAAGGTACCTTCCCCCGGCACCGGGCTCGCAGGCGCCCGGCGGGCTTCGCACGAGCCGCCGGGCGGGGCGATGGCGCTCACCTCCCCGTTCTACGTGGCGCGCGCCGCGGACGGCGTCTTCCACGGCGCGCTCTCCCGCGGGGACAGCATCGTCCTTCTCAAAGGGGCTCGACAGGTGGGCAAGAGCTCCCTGCTGGCCCGCGGAGCCGATCAGGCGCGCACCGCCGGGAGCCGGGTGGCGCTCACCAGTCTACAGCGCCTCCTGCCGTCGCAGCTCGAGACCCTGGACGAGTTCCTCTTCTGCGTGGCCCGGCTCCTGGCAGAGCAACTCCAGGTTCCCCCGCCCGTGCGGTCCGCCTGGGACAGCGGCGGCGCGAACCTCTGCTTCTGGTCGTACTTCCGAGACCAGGTGCTGGCGTCCTCCGCTACCCCACTGGTCTGGGCTCTTGATGATGTGGACCGGCTCTTCACGGTGCCGTTCGGCGAGGAGGTCTTTGCCCTGTTCCGCTCCTGGCACAACGAGCGAGCGTTCGACCCCGCCGGGCCGTGGGGCCGCCTCACCCTGGCGATCGCCTTCGCCACGGAGGCTCACCTGTTCGTCCGGGATCTGAACCAGTCCCCCTTCAACGTGGGCACCCGCATCGAGCTGGAAGATTTCACCCAGTGGGAGGTGGCGGAGCTGAACCGGTGCTATGACTCTCCGCTCGGCGATGCCCGTCAGGTGGACGCGTTCTTTCGCCTGGTGGGCGGGCACCCGCACCTGGTCCGCAGCGGGCTCCACGAGCTGGTGACCCGGGACCTCGATCTCGCTGCGCTGGAGGCGCGGGCGGACAGCGAGACTGGTCCCTTCGGCAGCCATCTGCGCCGGATGTTCTCCCTCCTCTCGCGGGACCGGGAGCTGTGCGCGGCGCTAGGGGCGGTGCTCCAGGGGAAGCCGTGTCCTACCGTGGAAGGCTTCTACCGGCTCCGCAGCGCCGGGGTCATCCTCGGCGAGACCCCGGAAGGCGCGCGCCTGCGCTGTACTGTCTACGCCCGCTACCTGTCCCGCCGGCTGGCGGCCTGACGCCGCCCCCGCTTCTTTCTCGCTGGAGATCTGCCGCATGTCCACAGCCGGCTTCTTTGTCACGGGCGGAACGCTGGGCGCCGATGCACCTTCCTACGTG
>JAJFMS010001050.1 GCA_020696885.1 Armatimonadota bacterium
AGTGTGTGGTTGAGCTCGTAGGCGTAGGACACGTGTCCAGGGAGCCGGGATTGCGAGTGAAAGTAAGAGCAGGACAGACAGTGTTTCCAGCACGGTTCGGGTAGTTGATACTCCTTCTCGTACGGAGCGCTCCAGAGTATCATGAACGAGCCACGCTAGCCGCAACAAGACCGCTTCCCGATCGTCTCATGCTACGGACCAGGCGCCGGGTGTGGCGTATGCGGGAGGGGCGATGCTGCGGATTGAGGGCGGAAGAGTCTCCACGAACTGCGCGGGCGTATCCCGGCGCAGCGTGCTGCGGGCCGGTTTCCTGGGCGCGGCCGGGCTAACGCTGCCGGATCTGTACCGGCTACAGGCGGCCGCTGCGGCCAACGGAAAGCCCCGCAAGAACACCGCCTGTATCCTGATCTGGCTGGACGGCGGCCCGAGCCAGCTCGAGACCTACGACCCCAAGCCGGAGGCCACCGAAGAGGTGCGCGGGCCGTGGGGCGCCATCGAGACCACAATCCCCGGCTACCGCGTCTCCGAGACGATGCCGTGCCAGGCGAAAATCGCGCACAAGATGTCGTTCATCCGCTCCGTGTACCACGGCACGGGAGACCACTTCGCGGCCGGGCACAAGGTGCTCACCGGCCGCTTCGGCTCCAACGCGGTCAACCTCCCCTCGATGTTTCCCTCCGTGGGCAGCTACGTCTCCCGCGTGCGCGGCTCCAACAATCCCGAGCTACCCGCCTACGTGGGCGTGCCCGCCGCTCACGCGATCTACATCTACCCCGGCTACATGGGCGCCGCCTACCTGGGACCGGAGTATGATCCGTTCCAGGCGGATTGGGACAACCGGTACGTCGGCTCCGGGGACACTCGCAAGATCGGCACTCCCAAGCTGTTCAAGGCTTCGGCGGACACCTTGCGCCTGAGCAAGCGCCAGCACCTGCTGCACCAGGTGGACACGCTGCGCCGGGACGTGGACCGGGACGGCAGCATCGCCAAGCAAGATCTCTACTCCCAACAGGCGATGAACCTGCTGCTCTCCTCCTCTGTGCGGGAAGCGTTCGACCTGGACGCGGAGCCGGAGAAGCTCTCCGAGCGGTACGGCAAGAGCCCCTGGGCGCGCTACACCCTCCTGGCCCGGCGCCTGGTGGAGCGCGGGGTCACGTTCGTAACCGTGGACATGCCCCACTGGGACATGCATTCCAGCCTGAAGACCTCCCACGAGCGCGCCGGCAAAGTCATGGACCAGGCGGTGGCGGCGCTGGTGTCCGACCTGGACGAGCGTGGGATGCTGGACCACGTGCTGGTGGTGGTGATGGGCGAGTTCGGCCGCACGCCCAAGTTCAACAAGAACGGCGTCCCCGGCTCCGACCCGGTGCCCGGGCGCGACCACTGGGGCGACGCCTTCTGCGTGGCCATGGCCGGCGGCGGCCTGCGCAAGGGCCAGGTGGTCGGCAAGACCAACCACCATGCGGAGCATCCGGTGGAGGAGGCGCAGACCTGTGAGAACGTCCTCGCCACCATCTACCACGTGCTGGGCGTGAACCCGAACCAGGAGTTCCTGGACCGCCAGAGCCGCCCGATCCCGATCCTCTCGGAAGGCGAGCCGATCAAAGCGCTGATCTGATCCGGGCATCCGGAGGCCCGTGTCACCGGTAGATGTCGCCCGGCTGGATGGAAAACGACTCGTACTCCACCGAGCGGTCGAACACGCGCAGCACGTCGCCGTGCTCGAAGCGGAGGGCGAACCACTCGGGCGCGGCCACCTCGCTGCCAACGACCTGCTGGCCAAGCAGCCGGTGGAGCTGGAACGGCGGCCGGGGTCCTTCCGCGTAGCGGCGGTCGAGCTGCTGCCCGCCGACGTCGAGTAGGTCCCAGTCGCCCTCGACCGAGATCGACCCCACCGGATGGAAGTGGAGCTGGATCTCGTACTCCCCGAGGCACACTTGAATGAGGCGCGCTCCCCGCAGGAAGCGCAGATCCAGGTCTTCCGGCACTCCGTGCATAGGCACCTCCACACTGGTCGTCGAAGTCAGAGCTCCCACTCATACTCGGCGTAGGACTCGCCCTCCAGCGTCGCACCGGTGCCTGCGAAGGCGCGGCGGGCCGCGGTGTTCGCCACGTCCGTGCCGGCCCAGACGAGCTTCACGTCATCCTGGCGGCAGTACTCCATCAGGGCGCGGATGAGCGCCTTCCCCACGCCCTGCCCCCGGTGCTCGAGCTGCACCTCGATGTCGTACAGGTAGACCAGCGTGCCGCCGGAAACCACGTCCGGGAAGCGATAGGCGCTCAACAGCCCCACCGGCTCCGCCCCCGACTCCGCCACGAAGAGGTAGCAGCGCGCGTCGGCCAGTGCCGCCGACAGCTCCGCTTCGGAAGCCAGCGCTGTCTCGGCACCTTCGTCCGCCAGCACCGTCGCGACGGCTCGGGACCAGAGGCGCTCTTCTCCGGGTTGCAGCCGGTGGATCGTTTGCATGGGCGGATTGCCGTATCGTCTCGTTACGTGGGGAGTTTTGCCGTTGCTGCGGGACGGAGGTTAACCGCAGAGGCGCAGAGGGCGCGGAGAGGGAGTCCGGAGTTTAGCCGCAAATGGGAGAGAATAGGATGGACTGAGCAAGGGCTGGCTTTCTATCGCACGTCGTTTGCCTTATCTGGCGCCGGGATAGCGACTGTTAGATCGCACCACAGTTCCCGGAACACGAATTCAGTGGTAAAGCCTCCCGGACTCACCAGGCCGGCCCGCTGCAGGGCTGCTTCCACCGCCGGCCACGATTCCGGCTCCGGGCAGAAGCCGGTAGATTGGTTCGTTACCGCTACCACCTCGACCCCACCACCCGCAAAGCTGAAGCCGATTTCACCCGCGGATAACACCGGTCCCCCGCATGCGCATTGCACGTGCTCGGAGCACCGATCTGCGATCCAGAGCTGACCCAGGATATCCACCACGAACGTTACGGTCATGATGCCGAGGCCATCGAGGCGTTGCCCCGTCTCCCGCGCCCAGACCTGAACGCTCTCCGGGCTGTCTACACACACGCGCGACGGCGGTTCGCCCACGCTTTGCGTCAGCTCTGAAGGCCCAATGTATTAGTAAGTTACGGGCATTGGTCGTAAAGGGCGAACGACGGTCGCCCCGGCGCCGGTTGTTCTTACCTAAGCTTTCTAGCCTGCTACTCGATCAGGAACACCAGCCGGTAGGAACCCTCCGTATCGTGCCCTGGCCACACTTCGGGCAGCTTTGCTCCACGGCCTCCCAAGCAGTTTGTACCGCCTCATCTCCGCAGGCAGGACAGCGGCGGGGATCACGGGCCGTATTGAAACAGAACTGTACGAGACAGTCTCGACACACAGCGTCGCTGTTGAATCCGGTGCGCGTGTGAAGGATGCTCCTTGGATCAACCGGCGCTGGCTTGCCCAGCACTCGCGCCAGCGCCGGAGGCGTAAGCGGAGGTCAGAGGAACGGGAGTTGGTCCGGCGCAACTGGTCGCAGAACCCCGGAGTTGATTGCTCGATGACGAAGATCGCCATGGCCTTCTCCGCCGGATGCGGGCAGACGACTCTCTCTC
>JAJFMS010001051.1 GCA_020696885.1 Armatimonadota bacterium
CACGGCCGCGGCAAGGTGCATGATCCCGCTCACGTGGGTCACCACCACGTCGCAGCGCCGAAGCACCGAGGCCATGTTGCGGTAACCGACGTCGCGGAAGTCCACCGCGCCTTCCGCCAGCGGCCCCTCCTCGCGGGTGCCCAGGTGCACCAGCGAGCCGCCGATCTTGCCCAGTTCCCGCGTCAGGGCGGTCCACTGGTCCGCTGGATAGATCTTATTCGGGAGCCGCACGCTGCTCTTGCCGAACGGCACGATCGCGATCCGGGGCCGGGCGAGGCGCTCCACCTGCGGCGCCCGGAAGCCGAGCTCTCGCTCCGTGAGGTAGATACGCGGTTGGCGCGGGTGCTCCTTCAGCTCGATCCCGACGCGCCGGTACATGTCGTCGATCAGGTGCCCGGTCACCTGGAGATACCGCTCCTGCGGCGGCCGGAACGTTACCTTTAGGTAACGCTCCAGCCGCGCCGGATCTCGCTTCTTCAGCCGCCCCTCGTAGAGCGCTTCTTCCACGCGCGGGTTATGGTCGAACAGCTCCGGGTGGTTCGCCGCGATCCGGATCCGGAGCTCCGGGCGCTCCGCCTTGAGCCCCTCGATCACCGCGGACAGCATCAGGTGGTCGCCGAAGCCGTTGGGCGGCCGCAGCCGCAGCACGTCCGGAGCATCGGGGAGGGGCGCTTTCCAGGGCCAGATCATCAGGTAGTGAGGATCGCCTTGATCACCCCATCCCGGCGATCGGCGAACAGATCGAAGCCGGCGTCGGCCTCGGAGAACGGGAAGGTGTGTGTGATCAGCGGGCTCACGTCGATCGCACCGCTAGCGACCATGTCCACCGCGATCGGGAAGTCGTACTGCACGTCCGGACCGATGCTGTTGATCATCCGTCCTTCGTTGAAGAAGAAGCTGCGGAACGCGAAGTCGAAGTGAGTGGAGTGCGGCACGCCGAACGCCAGCACGGTGCCGTTGCGCCGCACCAGGCCGCAGCACTGGTTCAACGTCTCCCCGTAGCCGACCGCCTCGATCGCGAGGTCCGCGCCTTTGCCGCCGGTGATGTCGCGGACCGCCTCCAGGACCTCCGCCTCACCACCGCAGAGGGTGTGCGTGGCGCCCATCTTGCGCGATACCTCCAGGCGCTCCGGGAGGATGTCCACCGCGATCAACCGGTGCACGCCCATCCGCCGCAGGAGCGCCGTGAAGAGCTGCCCGATCGGACCCTGTCCCAGCACCACGGCGGTATGCCCCAACACGTTCGGGAGCTTGAGGCAGGCGTGGACCACCGTGCCCAGCGGCTGCGACAGCACGAGGCGGTCTGCGGGCCCGGAGGGGATTGGGACGGTGACTTCCGGGGCGGACAGGAAGTACTCGGCCATCCCCCGGTGCTCGAACGGAAGCGCGAGGACCCGGTCGCCCTCCTTGAACCGGTCGCAGCGCGACTTCGCCACGTGTCCCACCAGCTCGTGGAGCGAGTAGAACGGCGGCAGCGGCGCCACGGCCCCCGCGACGGACGGATGGGTGGGATCCATCAGGTAATAGGGGATGTCGCTGCCGCAGATCGCTGCGGCTTCCAGCTTGACCAGAATCTGTCCGTCTTCGATGTCCGGTACCGGCAGTTCGATCATCGAGATCTTCCGCGGCGCCGTGATCTGCCCTACCTGCATCGTCTCCATCGCGTCCTCCTGACCGGTGTGCCTTGTGGGCGTTCAGCATCGGGCCGCCGCGTTCCTACCTCCCGTTATCGTGGTAACTACCACGGACCGCAATCGGGGCGGCTATTTTCAGCGAACGGGCTTTCTATTACACTAGGCGCATGGATACCAAGAGAATAGTCAACGTAAGCAAGTACCTCAGCCGGCACCTCCGGCACAACCCGACCGCACTCGGGCTGATCCTGGAGCCCGGCGGCTGGGTGCGGGTGGACGACCTGCTGGCCGGGTGCTCCCGCAAGGGCTTCCACATCAGCCGCGCGGAGTTGGACGAGGTGGTGGCGCAGAACGATAAGCAGCGCTTCTCGTTCGACGCGTCCGGGAAGCGGATCCGCGCGAACCAGGGACACAGCGTGGAGGTGGACCTGCAGCTCGAGCCGACGGCGCCTCCGGCCGTACTCTATCACGGCACCGGACACGGCACGGCTGGCGCGGTCGCGAAGGAAGGGCTGCGGAAGATGCGCCGGCACCATGTGCACCTGTCGGCGGACATCGAGACCGCCACCCGGGTGGGCGCTCGCCACGGCCGGCCGGTGGTGTTTGCGATCGACGCCCAGGCGATGGCGGCGGCCGGCGTGGAGTTCTTCTGCTCCGACAACGGCGTGTGGCTGGTGGACGAGGTGCCGGCCCAGTTCCTCACGGAGCTTTCGGAAGCCGCCGTCCGCGCGTAACCGCGGTAGGGGAAGGAAACCGGCCCGCGCGCCGAGCACCTTCGACATGTGCCGGCGAGAAGCCTTCGCCGGCCGTGGAGCGCCCGGCCGCCATGCCCCCCTCTCCTTCCCCCGCCATCCCCCTGCGCGCCGGACCGCTCACGGCGCTGTTCGAGCCGGAGATCGGGTTCCTCCGCTACATCCGGCTCGGCTCCGTGGAGATCGTGCGCGGGATCTACGCTGCCGTGCGAGAGCCGGAGTGGGGGACCCCAGCGCCGCAGCTCTCCGACCTCACCGTGCGCCAATCGGCAGACGAGTTCGAGATCCGGTTCGTCT
>JAJFMS010001052.1 GCA_020696885.1 Armatimonadota bacterium
TGGCTCCCTCGGGGCGAGGTACCGGCTGGTGAGAGACCCCGGTGCGTGCAGCAGCTCCTTTGGGGTCCCGGTAAAGACGACGCGGCCGCCTTCATTGCCGCCTTCGGGGCCGAGGTCGATGATCCAGTCCGCGTTCCGGATCACGTCCAGGTTGTGCTCGATGACGATCACCGTGTTGCCGCCGTCCACCAGGCGGTTCAGGATCGCCAGCAGGTGCGCGATGTCGGACATGTGCAGGCCGGTGGTCGGCTCGTCCAGCACGTAGATGCTGCCCTGCTTGTGCAGTTCGCTGGCCAGCTTGATCCGCTGGCACTCGCCGCCGGAGAGGGTGCTCAGGGGCTGCCCCAGCGTGAGGTAGTCCAGGCCCACGTCGCTCATCGCCTGGAGCTTGCGTACCGTCTCCTTCCGGGTGAAGAACGCCAGCGCCTGGGCGACCGTGAACTCCAGCACGTCGCTGATCGACTTCCCGTTGAGGGTGTAGGCGAGCACCTCTTCCTTGAACCGCCGTCCCTGGCAGATCTCGCAGGGCGTCTTGACGCCGTCCAGGAAGGCCAGGTCCGTATAGAGCACCCCGGTGCCCTTGCAGTTCTCGCACGCGCCCTTGGAATTGAAGCTGAAGAGGCCGGCATCCACCTTGTTGGCGGCGGCGAACGCCTTGCGGACGTCGTCCATCACGCCGGTGTACGTGGCCGGGTTGGAGCGTGAGGACGCGCCTACACCGGACTGGTCGATGACGATCGCCTCCGGGTGGCGGCGCAGGAACACCTCGTTGATCAGGGAGCTCTTGCCGGAGCCGGCCACGCCGGTGATCGCCGTCAATACCCCGGTGGGAATGTCCACGCTCACGTCCTGGAGGTTGTTGGCCCGGGCGTTCCGGATCGGGAGCTGTCCGGTGGCCCGGCGCACCTCAGCCTTGAGCGGTAGGGACTGCAGGAGGTGCCGGCCGGTGAGGGTGTCCGACCGGAGCAGCTCGGGGTAGGTGCCCTCGAAGACGATCCGGCCGCCGGCGCTGCCCGCGTGCGGCCCGACGTCCACCACGTGGTCCGCCACCTGGATCACGTCCGGGTCGTGCTCCACCACCAGCACGGTGTTGCCCTTGTCGCGCAGCTTCTGCAGCAGCTCGTTCAGCCGGTGCACGTCGCGCGGGTGCAGTCCCACGCTCGGCTCGTCGAAGATGTACATCACGTCCACGAGGCTGCTGCCGAGGTGCTTCACCATCTTGATGCGCTGCGACTCGCCGCCGGAGAGGGTGTCCGTCTCCCGGTTGAGGCTCAGGTACTCCAGCCCGATATCCGCCACGTGCTGCAGGCGCTCCACCAGCGTGGCCACCACCGGGGCCGCCGTGGGATCGGTGATCTCCCGGATCAGCGGGATCAGCTCACCGATCTCCAGTGCTGCCAGCTCCGCGATGTTGCGGCCGTTGATCCGGCAGCTCAGCGCGGCCTGGCTGAGCCGGGCGCCCTGGCACAGTGGGCATGGCCGCGGCCGGATGAACGGGGCCACCGCCTTCTGGGTGCGCTCCGAGAGCGTCTTGACGTCTCGCCGGACGTAGGCGCGCTCGAACTTCTCGATGATGCCCTGGTAGGTAACGTTGATCGTGCCTTCCCCGAACTGCATCTTGAACTTCTGCGGCTTGCCGTAGAGCAGGAGGTCCATCTCCTCCGGCGTGAAGTCCGCCAGCTTCTTGTGGTTGTCGAAGAAGCCGGAAGCGGCATAGGCCCCGATCTCCCACGGGGCGAACACCGGCACCTGCACGGCTCCCTCGTTGAGCGACTTGGAGAGGTCCAGGAAGTCGTCCGAGACCACGCCGAGCTTCCGGCCCAGCCCGCTGCACTCCGGGCACATGCCCTGGGGGTCGTTGAACGAGAAGGCGTTGGCGTAGCCCACGTGGGGCTCGCCCACGCGGGAGTAGAGCAAGCGCAGCAGGGTGAAGATGTCCGTGATGGTGCCCACGGTGGAGTGCGAGCCGCCGCCCAGCCGCTTCTGGTCCACCACCACCGCCATGCTCAGGTTCTCGATGGCGTCCGCTTCCGGCTGCGGATACCGCGGCAGGAAGCTCCGGACGAACATACTGAAGTTTTCGTAAAGCTGGCGCTGGGCTTCCGTGGCGATGGTGTCGAACACGATGGACGACTTCCCGGAGCCGGACACCCCGGTGAAGATGGTGATCTGTCGCTTGGGGATGCGCAGGGAGACGTCCTTCAGGTTGTTCTCCCGCCCCCCACGGATCTCGATGAACTCGTTCACGTACTCCTCCGGATCGACCAGGTCCCGCTGCGGCACCACGAACATGTCGGCAGGCCGGGTCGCCCCATCTCAGGCGAATCGCGGTGCCTGGGTAGTCAGGGAGCCCGTTGTGCTTATAATCCGGCGCGGCCCGGCTATTGAGAAGCGGCGTTGCCCCAGTCGGCCCGCGGTGTAGGCGACCCTGGTCGACGTGCGGTTCGAGGCGGCTGCTGCGGGCTAACCCGGAGTTAGCGATGACCGGGCGGTCACCCGCGAGGGATGAGATCCGTAACCGTGTTTGGGAAGCCCTTCGCGCGGTTGCCGGAGTCCCGATGGAAGTCGGGGTTCCGGGCAGGTCAATCGAGCCCCCGACTTCCGTCGGGACTCCGGCAATCAGCCGAGAGCACTTCCTGGTTCCGGAGCGTATTCCAGGGCAGCGGCTGCCCACGCTCAAA
>JAJFMS010001053.1 GCA_020696885.1 Armatimonadota bacterium
AGATGTCGATGGCCCGCCTGCAGGCGGCGATCGACCGTCAAGACTTTACCGCGGCACCGGCGCTCGCTGACGAAGCGCGCCGGCTGACGGCCGGAGACGCCGTGCGTGAGCCGGAGGCTCTTTACTGGTCGTCCGTGGCCAACTATAAGGCGACCAGCGACTCCGGCAAGCTGCTCCAGGGCTGGAATCAGCTCCTGGATCAGTTCCCGCAGAGTGACTGGGCGAAGAAGGCCGAGTTCATCCGCTATTAGCCGGTTGCCGGACCCAGATGGACTAAAGCTCCCCGCGAAGGCGTCCGCGGGGAGCTTTTGCGTGTGCCGGCAATTCCGGCGAGACCACCGCTTCCGGACCCATGGCAAACCCTCAGTTGAGTAGCCTCCTCGGGGTGCTCCGCCGCGAGTGCCGCTCCGCTCGTTCTCCTCCCACTGTCACGCCCTTCCGATCGGCCGCATAGAATGCCGCGTGACGCAGGCTGGGGGCGCTCTCCCGGAGAGTGACCGGTTCCCGGGGTCGGGGCCGGTGGAGGATACCGGGGTTGAAGCTGGCAGGGGTGGTTGGCGGGGGAGGGGGGGGGCTGGGAACGGGGATCCACCTCGCGCATGCGGGCTGGGACGTAACCCTCCTGGAGCAGAATGAACAGCCCGGGGGCCGGATGAACCGGATCGAGCAGGATGGCTTCCGGATCGATACCGGCCCCACCCTGCTGATGATGCCCGAGGTCCTCCAGGGCATCTTTGCCGGGTGCGGGCGCCGGATGGAAGACTACATTCCGGTACAGCGGCTGGACCCAGCCTACGAAGTGCGCTTCGGGGACGGAACGCGGCTGGACCTCACCTCCTCGCCGGCCGAGCTGGCGGAGGGCTTCCGCCGCTTCAACCCGCGGGATGCGGAGCGGCTTCCGGCCCTGCTCCAGGACATGGAGCGGAAGTACCAGAACGGCCGCTACCGATTCATCGAGCGCCAGTTCAACCACCTGGGGGACCTGCTCAACCCCACCACCCTCACCGGCATGGCCCGCGCTATGCCGCTGGAGAGTGTGTGGAATTACATCAGCCGCTACATCCAGGACCCGCGCCTACGCCAGGCGCTCACGTTCCAGACGCTCTACCTCGGCACCAGTCCGTTTGCCTGTCCCTCCATCTACGGCTTCCTGCCCTACATCGAGATGAAGTTCGGTGTGTGGTTCCCGAAGGGCGGGATGTATGCCATCGCGCAGGGCCTGGCGAAGCTCTTCCAGGAACTGGGCGGTAAGATCGAGTGCAATACCCGGGTCCGGCAGATCGACGTGCAGGGAGGCGCCGCGAACGGGGTGTCCCTGGCGGACGGTCGCCGCTTCGACGCAGACGTGGTGGTTTCCAACTGCGACGTGCAGACCACCTACACGCAGATGCTGGACCCCGCGCACCGCCCGAAGAACACGGACGAGCGGATGTGGAAGCGAGACAGCGGCTGCTCCGGGTACCTGCTCTACCTGGGGGTGAAGCGGTTGCCCCCGGGCTGGAAGCACCACACGGTGGTCCTCCCGCAGGACTACACCGGCGTGATGCACGACCTCTTCCGCAAGCGCTCCCTGCCGCGAGAGCCCGCGCTCTATACCTGCGTCCCCACGGTGTCCGACCCGTCGCTTGCGCCGGACGGCCATCACGTGCTCTACATCCTCGCGCCGGTGCCGCATCTGGACGCGCACATCCACTGGCCGGAGGCGGCCCCGGAGTTCCGCAACCGGTGCATCCAGGCCGTGGAGCGCGCGGGCTGGGACGGCCTGGAAGATGACATCGTGATGGAGCGGCAGTGGACCCCCCAAGACTTCCTGGGGAAGTTCGGGCTGTTCCGCGGCTCCGCGTTCGGGCTCACCTGCTCCTTCTGGCAGAGCGCCTACTTCCGGCCCCACAACCGCTCGGAGGACATTCGCAATCTCTACCTGGTGGGGGCCAGCACCCACCCGGGCGGCGGGGTGCCGATTGTGTTGACCTCCGCCCGGCTGGTGGCCGAGGGGATCCTGGCCGATGCCGAGCGTGCAGACCGGCGCTCCGGAGCCCGGACGCCCGTCGTGTCGGGCCGGAGGGCGCAGTCCGGTGCCGACTGATCCCACCTTCCGAACACCGAACGCGGACGACGGCTTCCCCTCGCTGGCGGAGATGCCGGCCGTGAGCCCGGTGGACGGGACCCTGCTGGGCTGGTATCCCCGTACCGCACCCGGGGGCGTCTCGGCCAGCGTCGCCAGGCTGCGACACGAGGGTGCCCGCTGGTCCGCGCTAACGCCGGCAGAGCGGCTGCGGGCGGTCTCCCGGTTGCGCGAAGCACTCGGGCGCCACGCGGGCTCGCTCGCAGAGCTGCTGGCGCGGGAAACCGGCAAGCCGCTGGTGGAAGCCTGGGGCGCGGAGATCCTCCCCACGCTGAAGTCGCTGCGCTGGCTGGAGCGCCACGCCGGTTCGGTGCTGCGCCGCCGCGTGCTGCGGGTGCTCCCCTCCCGGCGATCCGTGGAGCTCCGCCCCTTCGGGGTCATCGGCGTGCTCTCCCCGTGGAACTACCCGCTGTTCCTGACCGTCCCCGCGATCGCGGGCGCCCTGGCGGCCGGCACCACCGTGCTCTGGAAGCCGTCCGAGCTCGCGCTCGCGACCTCCGCCGCGATCCACAACCTGCTGGTCGCGGCCGGGCTGGGGCCGTATGTGGAGATGGC
>JAJFMS010001054.1 GCA_020696885.1 Armatimonadota bacterium
GCGGGTCCGTCCACGGAGACCGTCTCCAACGCATCCGCGGCCACGTCGGGCCGCTTCCGCCGGAGCCCGCGCAGCGCGTGCCGCGTAGCGAGCCGGCGCACCCACGGGTAGAACGCGGCCGGGTCCCGGAGCTGCTTCAAGGAGCGGAACGCCTGGAGGAACGACTCCTGCGCCAGGTCCTCCGCGGAGCCGGCGTCCCCCACCAGGCCGGTGAGGAGCCGGACCAACTGGGGGCGGTAACGGCCCAGCAGGCTGAGGATCGCGTCGGAGCGCCCGGCCTGTGCGGCCCGGACCCATTCCGCTTCCTCGGCAGCTCCCTCTGTGACCGGGGAGCAGCCCGCTTCGTAGGGGACGGCTAGAGTTGCTGGGGTAGAGATCATCGATAGGTCGCTCTTCTATATGGAAGAGACTTCGACCCCCACAGAAAGTTCTCGCGGGGCAAACAAAAAAGAGCCCGGGGGCAACACGCACTTTGCGTGTCGCCCCCGGGCTCGTTCTCTGGCTGGGCCGGCGCCCGGGATTAGAGGCGGACGATCCGCGAGTCCTCGTGACCCTTCAGCGCGTTGCGCGTGTCCACGATCAACTGCCCGTGCGTGAGCAGGTCCTCGTACGGGACCGTGGTGTGATCCGTGATGATCACCACGACGTCAGCGGCAGCGATGGTCTCCGGCGTGAACGGCACCGAGTGGACCGTGCCGGCGGCAGTGGTGAAGGTCGGGACGAACGGATCGTGGTAGCTGACGTCCGCGCCCTTCGCGAACAGCCGCTCCAGGATGTGCTTGGCCGGGGTCTCGCGCATGTCGTCGATGTCCCGCTTGTAGGCCACGCCCAGCACCAGCACGCGGGCGCCGTTCATGCTCTTCTTGTGATCGTTCAGCGAGTCCTGGACCAGGCGGACGACGATCTCCGGCATCTGGTCGTTGACCTGGCCGGCCAGTTCGATGAACCGAGCGCAGCCCTGGAACTCCTGGACCTTCCAGGCGAAGTAGAACGGGTCGATCGGGATGCAGTGGCCACCGACGCCGGGACCCGGGTAGAACGGCATGAACCCGAACGGCTTGGAGGCCGCCGCGTCGATGACTTCCCAGATGTTGATCCCCATCTCGTGGCAGAGGATCGCCATCTCGTTCACCAGCGCGATGTTCACGTGGCGGAAGGTGTTCTCCAGCAGCTTGGCCATCTCGGCCACGCGCGGGGTGCCCACCTTCACGACGGTGTCGATGCACGAAGCGTACACCTCGGCCGCGGCCTCGGTGGCCTCGGCAGAGACGCCGCCCACGATCTTCGGGGTGTTCTTCAGGCCAAACCGCTTGTTGCCCGGCTCGATACGCTCCGGCGAGTAGGCCAGCAGGAAATCTTCACTGCAGCGGAGGCCGGTCTGCTCCAGGCGCGGGAGCACGATCTCCTGGGTGGTGCCCGGATAGGTGGTGCTCTCCAGGATCACCAGCATCCCGGGGCGCAGGCTCTGGCGGACGAACTCCGCGGCCTGCAGCACGTACCGGAGGTCCGGCTGCTTGGACTCGGTGTAGGGGGTCGGAACGGTGATGATCACCACGTCCGCGCCGTTGATCGCCGCTGCCGGGTCCGTCTCCGGCCGGAAGCGCCCCGCGTTCCGCTGCCGGGCTACGGCCTCGTCCGGCACGTCGATGATATACGACTGCCCGTCGCGAAGCTGCTGGACCTTGTCTTCAGCGACGTCGAGGCCCCGAACCGGAAACCCCGCCTCGGCGAGCGAGATCGCCAGCGGAAGGCCGACGTAACCCAGGCCCACGATGCAGATCTCTGCCCGGCGCGTATCGATCAATCCCCGCAACTGCGCGGTCGTACCTTGTTCTGAAAGCACCATCTGTTTCCGATCCTATTGTCGAGTGCGTGACAACCTCTATCGTCGGCGCACGTTATCGGATTATTCCGCTGGCCTATACCTAAATCTGGTACAAAGCAAACAGCGGCTTCCCGGGGAAGGACTTCCCCACCTTGCGTTTCTCAGCCGCCCGATGACCTGCAGGTGCGCGAAGACTTCGGCGTGTGCAGGAGACGTCCCATTCGCGAAGTCGCCTCGTCGCCGGCTCGGCCCACAATTGGCCGGTCGCCTGGAATGCTGACAGAGATGCCACTAAAGGTCAAGCGAGAGACACTCATTGACATACCTCCGCCTGACGTCAGGCGCAAGCTGCCGGAAACGAGTGATGGAAGGGCGGCGGCGACGATTTTCAGCGCGTAGAAGCAGCGCGCGCGGCGTGGATTACCCGGCCGGGAGTGGGGTCCGCAGGTGACGCCAGGGGAGCGGAGACCAGCCCTCGCTGCGGGAGCACACGCAGCAGCTCGGGCAACGCCTCCACGGTAGCCGGGAAGCGGTCGTGCATCAGGATGATGTCCCCATCGCCGACCGTCCCGCCAAGAGCCGCGATCTCAGCGGCGGTCGCGCCGCGATAGTCGCGGGTGTCCCGGCTCCAGAACGCAATGCGCCGTCCGTCGCCGGCCAGGCGAAGCGCCTGCCCCACTCGCAGCTCACCGAAGGGAGGCCGGAACACCGCAGGCGTGCCCGGCGGTGCGCCTAACGCGTCCTGGATCGCGGCATCCGTCCGCTCGAGCTCGCGCAGCAGCGAGTCCAGGTCCAGTTCTCGGCACCGCGCATGAGAATAGGTATGGTTGCCCACAGCGTGTCCCTCGCGCACC
>JAJFMS010000063.1 GCA_020696885.1 Armatimonadota bacterium
ACAAGGGGTTCCTTGCTTGCGGCTGCTTCCAGGCTCAAGTTTGAACCGGGTGGCGGCGATAGAACAATGATCGGGTGTTGAGATCGGCCGGCCGAGCGCGTGGCCAGAGCGCATTCAGGGAGTCAGGACGCCTCCGATGTATACGACGGCGAAGACCATAGCGGGCGCCGCAGTTCTCGTGAGTCTATTTACGGCAAACAGCGCCCGGGCGTTCGAGCCCGGACGCCCTTTCGACCGTGTCTCCACCTCTTCCAAAGATTCTGTCTGGGCCTACCGGCGGATCGCGGGGCTGGAGCGCGCGGGGTTCGCTACGGGAAGTCCTGACGACACCTTCAATGGTCGCCGCGAGCTCACCCGGTATGAGTTCGCCGTGGCGGTGGAGCGGATCTACCGCTCCCTGCAGCCGCGCGTGCTGCATGCCACCGAAACCGGCACCCTCCGCCAATCCCTCTTCCAGTTCCGCCGCCTCCTGGCGGAGTTCGCGCCGGACATCGCCGAGCTCGGTCACGACGTTACGGAGATGCAGACCCAGGTGGAAGCGCTGGACCAGCGCCTCGAGCGCCTGGAGAGCAGCCCGAGCGCGCCGACCGGCCCCCGGTTCCGGGACCGCGAGTTCGGCGGGGACCTGCGGGCGCGCGGCCTGAGCCTCAGCGACCGGGGCGCCTCTCCGGCGCTCAATGATCCGTTCGGGCTCACGGCGCTTCCCGCCTCGCTCCAGGCGTTCCGGCCCAGCGGCGGCTTCGGCCTCCAGCCCGGCCTCGCGGCGAGGCTGGGCGCGGCGCGCATCGGCTTGAAGGTGGAGGGACCGGACCCGCTGGGGACCGTCCAGAACCTCCCGCTCGAAGACCCTGCGGACGGCCTGGGCTTCCAGGCCCAGCTCAGCCTCCCTCTCGGCAGCTACTGGCTCAGTGCCTTCTACGGGCGCGAGACGGCGATGGCGGACCGTTACGGCCTCGGCAATCCCTACTTCCAGTTGGGCGCGGCTTCCGGCCTCGGCGGCGCGGTGAGCGGTAACCTGAGCGAGCGCCTGGCGTTCCGGCTGGAAACGGCCCGGTTCCAATCGCTGGCGGACGACCTGCAGCGGATGATCTACCTGAAGGGCGGCCTCCGCTACGCGCTGGGCAACGGCTACAGCGTGGACCTGGGCTACGAGCACAGCCGCCAGTTCGGCCTGCCCGGCTCGATGCGGGACGGCATGGCCTACACCCTGGGCGTGGGACGAAACTTCGGGCGCAACACCAGCCTCCGCCTCCTCTACCGCGTCTACGGCGACACCGACGGCGCCGCCGGCAAGGGCGACAACGACTCCAGCGCGGTGACACAGTTAACCGTGAAGTTCTAACCACCGCCGGTTTTTGGATTTGGAAAGGCCCCCGGAGCGCAGACCGCGTTCCGGGGGCTTTCTCCGTCTGCCCCGTGAGCCCGAAACGAGGAAGACTGAGGCGGAGGGGAGTAAGGGAGTGTGGGAGCGGAGAAGCGCTGATGAACGCCGAGAGCCTCAACCTGGCCCAGATCAAGCTCGCCGAGCTCGCCCGGCAGCGAGAGCGCCTGCACGCGCACTATGCCGCAGTGGAATCCAGGGCACGGGAAGCCGGGTCCCCGCTGGAGCGGCTGCGTGTGCTCCACGATGGGCTGGCCGAAGCCCGTTTCGCCGGGAAGCCGCTGCACCCGGCGGCCGCCAACCTGGACCTCCTCTTCTTCGAGGCTGCGGTGGGCAGCGTCTCGCCGGAGCTGGTGCAGGACTGGACCGAGCGCCTGGAGCATGACCTGGTGCAGGGACGCCTGCGCGCCGAGTTCGCGCACCTGTTCGGCCGGCTCCTGGAAGAGTGGGCCGACCCGCCCGCGTCGAGCGAGGCCGTGGAGCCCAGTCCGGCGCGCGAGCCGCCGGACTGGTCGTTCCTCTGGAGCGAGGAGGGCGAGGCCGTCGAGCTTCCGTTCCTGCAGGGGCTGCAGACCCGTCACACCCGGATGCTCGATCCGGTGCGACGGGCGGTGCGGGAGTACGGCGAGGGCGCTAGCCGCGCGCCGGTAACGCTGGACGAGGCGAAGGCGGTGCTGCGGACCGTAGCCGGCAGCATCTACCGCCCACCCGCCCTGCGCCGGCAAGCGCGGGACGTTCTGGCGGACGAGACCCAGGTCTCCGAGTACGCGGGCGTGCTCACCATTCTGCTCCAGAACCTGGAAGAGTGGAGCTGGCCCGAGCAGGGGCTCACGTTCCGCTCGCTCTGGATCCGGAACAAGTGGCGCCCCTATCTGGACGAAGGGCTGCTGACGCTGCTACTGATCCACCTGACCGGCCTGCGGTGGGGGATGAAGCTGAAGCAGCTCCACCGGCAGCACGTCAACACCCCCACCGGTATCGGTGCCCTCCGCGGTACTAACCCGGGCGCCGAGGAGACCGGCGCGGAGCCGGAAGCGTGGGACGAGCAGGTTAGCTACTTCGGGGACGGAGGCGGTGAGGTGGACGAGATCCACCAGGCCCGCCTCGGCCAGTACGGCGAGTTCTTCCTGCCGATGATTCCACACTCCCCGTTCAGCCTGGCCAGCGCGGGCGGGTACGGCGGCGGTTACGGTGGGGCGGCCCGATCACTCGAGACCCCGTCCGTCCACGAAAACCTGCTGGCTACCCTGAACGGCGAGATCCGGTTCCACCAGCACGCCCAACCGGACGCGCCGCTCTGGGTGGTGCAGACGGACCTGCGAGACTACTACCTGCGGATTCCGCACGCGGTGTTTCACCAGCTCTTCGATGGGCTGGGCTTCCCACCGGTGTGGGAAGGGTTCCTGCGCCGCTACCTCGCGGTCACCCTGAATACGGACGACGGCCTCCACCCGGTGCGGCGGGGAGTGCTGCTGGACCACTTGCTGGGAGCCGTGCTGGCGGACTGGCTGCTCCTCCTGTTGGATCTTCACGTGGCGGACCGCTCCGGCATCCGGACCCTGCGACTGGTGGACGATATCTACCTCGTCTCCCCGTCCGCAGAGCAGGCACAGCAAGGCTGGGAAGCGATTCGCGAGTTCTGCGAGGCGACCGGCCTGCAGACCAACGAGCGGAAGTCCGGCGCCGTTTGCCTGGGGGATGTTGGCGCCGCCTCCCCGGGCCTGCCGCCCGGCGCCCCGCGCTGGGGCCTGCTGCGCCTCCAGCCGGATGGGCAGTGGGAGGTGGACGACGAGGCGTTCACCCCACTCCGGGACTGGATGCGCCGACAGGCCGCGGACGATCCGACGGTCCTGGGAATGGTGGCGCGGTACAACGGCCACGTCACCTTCGTGCAGCGCAGCCTGGGACTTTCGGTCCGCCTGGGCGAAGAGCACCTGGAGCGGGTGGGAGAGCGGTTGGGCCAGCTCCACCGGGAGCTGTTCGGGGAGGGGCAGGGCCTGGCGGGGGAGATCCGACGCCGGGTAGCTGCCCGCCTGCCGGACCTACCACCGGAGACAGCCGCGCTGCCGGAAGCACTCTTCTACTGGCCGATCACCGCCGGGGGTCTGGGCCTCCTCCACCCCCTGGTGCCGCTGGCCGGCTTCCGTAAGGGGCGCTCTAAGTTCACGCCGCAGGCTCCCGAGCCCGGCACGCGGGAATCGAGTCCGTGGGAGTGGACCGGCTTCTACAACACCCTGATGGCGACCCTTCCGCTCGAAGGCCCCGAGCCGACCCCCGCCCTGGAAGGCCTGCAGAACGACTTCATCCGCCGCGGCGGGGAGGTGGCGGGACGGGAGCAAACCGCGCTTAGCGCCTACTGGCGGTGGATCGTTTACACTTACGGGCCGTCGCTGCTGCAAGCGCTGGGAACGTTCCGGTTCCTGCTTACGGAGCTGGTGCCGCTCCAGTTGATCCTGGAGAACCAGTTGGAGGCGTCCTCAATGGACGACGCGGACGCGGGCTCCACCTCCCAGGACGACGTGCCGTTCTGAGGGCCGAGGGTAACCTTCTGCCCCGGCCCGTTGTCCAACGTTCAGACCGCGAGCCGCGGGTGCGAGGAGGGTGCGATGGATTCCTTACGTTGGATAGGCGCGTTGAGCACGATGGTCCTGGCGTCCGTGGCGCTAACGGCCCGTGCGGAGCCTCCCGCAGCGGCGCCCGCTCAGCCGGACACGCTTCCGGTGACGCGGACTTCCGGGGACCTGAAGCTGACCTTCACGCGGTTGGAGCTGATCCCGCCGCCGCCCGGTGCGGACCTGGACGACCCGAACGAAGCGAGCTGGACCCGCTTGGCGTTCCGCCCGGAATGGGGCGGACGCTCCCTGCGCGAGTGGGTGACACAGCAGGTAACCGTTACGGACGCCTCCGGCCGCACCTATTCACCGCGGCGGCTCTCCACCTACCTGGGCAAAGACGAGGGCGCGATCACCTTCCCGGGGCCGGTGTGGCGGCTGGACCAGCCGTGGACGGTGCGGATCGAGCTGGCGCGCACCTCGCCGGTGCAGAGCTACGATTTCTGGAACGTCTACAACCCGGATGAGATTCTTACCGTCCGGGCGCTCCAGGTACCGGCGACCGGCCGGATAGTAACCCTGGGACAGATGGCCGAGGCGCAGGGCGCCAAGGTGCAGCTCCTCGGCTTTGCGGCGGGCGACACGGAGCTGCCGGGCGCGATCCCGGTGAAGTATCCGTTCCCGACGCTCCACTGGCGGGTCGAGCGCCCAAAGGGGGTCCACGTGACGTTCCTCCGGGCCACGGACGCCAACGGGGCGGTGATCCAGCCCAAGGGTGCCGCCTCCGGCACGGGCCGCGGCGGCGAGCGGTACGCCCGAGAGCTGCTGGTGCCAGCGGGGACCGGCGAGGTGTACGTGGCGTTTGGCGTCCACAAGAGCCGCTTCTTCGAGCTCACCGCCGTTCCTTCACCCTAACACCTTCCATGCAGGATGGAACGTGCGGCTTTCCGCTGCAGATGCCCCCGGGATCCTCACCCATTTCGAGACCACGTTCGGCCGCTATTGGGCTGATCCCGCGTTCCAACCGTACGACCCAAGCCGAGATGCGGAGCGGCTCGATCTGGCGCTGGGCTCCTATGCGAAACCGGGATAGCTGGAGGATCGGCTGGACGCGTTCCTGGACGTGCCTCCGTGGCCGCATCAGCAGATCATGCTGGACCAGTTGGACCTCGAGCGCGTGCGACCGGCTGCGGCGGGAGCGAGGAGAGCTCTCGCTGCTGTTCGTGGCCCATCAGGCGTGGATCCTGCGGTAGGCCCGCCGGCACTTCCGGAACGTGCTCCGCGACGCGAGCTTCGGCGAGTTGCTCGTGGATGGCAAGCGGCCGCAAGAGTGGCGCCACGTGTTTGCATCGATCCAGTCCCTCTCCAGCAGCGACCTCGCGGCGATCGAGAGAGACCAGTTCCAGATGGTCGTTCTCGACGAGATGCACCACGTGGCTGCCGCTACTTACACGGCGCTGATGGAGTACCTGGAACCGCAGGTACTCCTCGGGTTGAGCGCTACGCCGGAACGGCCGGACGGCGGGGATACGCTGCAGCACTTTGGCGGCCGTATCTCGGCCGAGCTGCGCCTCTGGGATGCGCTGGAGGCAGGCTTGCTCTGCCCGTTCCACTACTTCGGGCTGCCGTCCGATCTGGATCTGCGCGGTCTGACCTGGGACCGCGGCGGCTATCGGGAGGGGGAGCTGGAGCAGGCGTATCTGGATGCGGACTGTGAGGAACGGACCAAGAATCAGATCGCCGAGGTGCGGCGGCTGGTGCCGGAGATCCGGGAGATGCGAGCTCTCGGGTTCTGCGTTAGCGTGCGACACGCGCAGTTCATGGCGGAGACCTTCCGCAGTGCAGGACTGGAAGCGCCGGCCCTTACGGGAGAGACGCCGGTTGAGCTGCGGGAGCGTGCCATCCAGGCGTTGCGCCGAGGCGAGCTCCGGGCACTTTTTACCGTCAACCTCTTCAATGAAGGCGTGGACATTCCGGAGGTAGACACGCTGCTCCTGCTGCGTTCGATCAGCCGGGGACTCCGCCTCTGCGAGGGAAAACCATGCGTGACCGTCCTGGACTTCATCGGCCAACACCACCGCCGGTTTCGCTTCGATCGCAACTATCGCGCGCTGACCGGGCTCAGCCTCGCAGAGCTGGAGCGCTCGGTGCGCGACGGGTTTCGCCACCTCCCCTCCGGCTGCCACTTTCATCTGGAGCGAGAGCCGCGCGACGCGATCCTTGCCAGCCTGAAGAACGCCATCCCGCGCTCCGCGACCGCGCTCCGCAGCGAGCTGCGCGCGCTGGGCGACGTGCCCCTTCGCACGTTCCTGGCGGAGACCGGCGCCGAGTTGGGTGACCTCTATCGAGATGGCAGGACCTATACCGGCCTCCGCAGGTCGGTGGGCTTTCTCGCCGCCGAAGCGCCCCATGAGGAGCGCGTGGTCTCCAGCGGCTTTGAACGCCTCCTCGATCTGGACGATCCGGAGCTCTTGAGCTGGTACGCCGAACTCCTGCGCCTGCCCCTGCCACCCGGCGTCTCGGAACTCTCCGCGTTGGAGCGCCGAAGTTTGCGGATGCTGCTCCTCACGCTCTGGCCGGAGGACCGCGTAGTTGGCGAAGCGGCCCGGGAGGCGACGGATACGCTCTGGCGCCTCGATGCGCTAGCCGACGAAGTTGCGCAACTCTGCGCGCTGCTGGCGGACCGCTCCCCAAGCTTGCCCCGGTCGCTCGCCCTTCCTGGCTTCGAAGAGACACCGCTCCGCGTCCACTGCAGCTACAGCCGGAACGAGGTGTTGGCAGCCCTGGACGTAGAGCGGCCGAGTTCGCTGCGAGAAGGCGTCCGCTATTTCGAAGGGTACCGCACCGACGTCTTCTTCATTACGCTGCGAAAGCATGAGCAGGAGTACTCTCCCAGCACGCTCTACCACGACCACGTGCTCTCGCCCGAAGAGGTCCACTGGGAATCCCAAAGTCAGACCTGCGAGCTTTCGCCAACCGGACAGCGATACATTCACCACCAGGATCGGGGAAGCAACGTACTGATGTTCTGCCGAGAAGGACGGCAGGTCGACCGCCGCACCGCGCGCTACCTTTGCCTCGGTCCGGCCGACTACGTCCGGCACGCGGGAGAGCGCCCGATGCAGATCGTCTGGCGGCTCCGCCATCCGATCCCGACCGCGCTTTACGAACGCTTCCGAGCCGCAGCCGGTTAGCAGCGCCGACCCGCCGGTTCCAGCGCGGCGCCGGAGGGATCAGGCGTCCGGCACGCAGAACGTGGAGGCAGGAGACCAGACTCGATGTATATTCGCAGGGCCAGCCTTGAACAGATCCGATCCATCGATGCCATCGAATGGGAGGTTGCGGAAGGAGAGGAGGCCGGCTGGCACGTGATCCTGGGGGATAACGGCTCCGGAAAGTCCACCTTCCTCCGTGCTATCGCGCTCGCCCTGCTGGGTCCCCGAGAGGCCGAAGCATTGCGGCAGGACTGGGGTCAGTGGATCACGCGGGGCGAGACCACCGCTGCGGTGGAGCTAGACGTTTCCTGGGACCTGCGAGATACCTTCGTCAGCGCCGGCAAGACGCCCACCGTGCGTCATCTCACGGCACGCTGCGAGCTCCAACGCGCGAACGGTAGGGCAGAGATCGTGGGGCTCCCCAAGTCTCGGCAGGCCTTTCTCCAGCGGGGGATCTGGGGCTCCCCCAGGGGATGGTTCAGCGCCTCCTACGGGCCGTTTCGCCGGTTCAGCGGCGGGGACTCGGAGTTCGCGAGTATTTCCCTTAGCCGGCCGCGCCTGGCGGCGCACCTCTCGCTCTTCGGGGAGAACTTCGCGTTCACGGAAGCTTTGCGCTGGCTGCAGGACCTGGATCACCGGCGCAAGGACAAGAAGCCGGAGGGGAAGCTCCTCGACCAGTTGATCGCCTTTGTCAATGGCTCTGAGCTGTTACCGCATGAAACGGTACTCCGGAGCGTGAACTCGGACGGAGTGCTGTTTGAGGACGGCAACGGGGTCGAGGTAGCGGTTTCCGAATTGAGTGACGGCTATCGATCCATCCTGAGCCTGACGTTCGAGCTGATCCGGCAGATGTCGATCCTCTACGGGCCGGAGGCGGTTTTCAG
Organism: Armatimonadota bacterium; assembly: GCA_020696885.1. The sequence continues at coordinate 8,033 of JAJFMS010000063.1, forward strand.
CAGCGACTCGCCCCCGGTCATCGCGCTTCCAGGAGTGGTGCTGATCGACGAGGTGGACGTGCACCTCCACCCCGCCTGGCAGCATCGAATCGGGGACTGGTTTTTGCGCTGCTTCCCCCACATTCAGTTCCTGGTGACCACGCATAGCCCGATCATCTGCCAATCCGCGGTGAAGGGATCCGTCTGGCGCCTTCCCCGCCCCGGCACCGAGGAACAAGCTCGCCGTCTCCAGGGGACCGAGCTGGATCGGCTGCTGTACGGTAACGTCCTGGATGCCTATGGCACGGGAGTGTTCGGCCATGGCGTAACCCGCTCCGAAGCCGGCAAAGAGCGGGTGCGCCGCCTGGCGGAGCTCAACGTCAAGAGCCTGGACCAGGGCCTCAGCCGGCCGGAGCAGGAACAGCAGGAGCTGCTGCGCGCCGCAACCCCGACGGCCGGAGCCGTGCTTACGGAGACGGAGGATGTGGTGAGATGATCCGGTTGAAGGACCTCCCACTTCCGGACGCTCATACCGCGACGCTCGCCGGATACCAGCAGCAGGTCGATCAGGCCGGGGACTATGCCGCACAGGTGGCCGAGGCCAAGCGCCTTTTCTCATTGCGGAACACCCGCGAGAACGCGACCTTCAAAAGCGTCAAGCAGGTCCTGAGCGGGATGTGCAGTGGGGTTCGCCGGTGCGTCTACTGCGAGGACAGTCTGGCCGATGAAGTGGAGCACATCAAGCCAAAGGATCTCTACCCCGAGGAAGTGTTCCGCTGGCCAAACTACGTCTACGCCTGCGGACCCTGCAATGGGCCGAAGAACAATCAATTCGCCGTGCTGGATGAGGATACCGGGGCACTGGTGCGGGTTACGCGGAAGCGGAAGGCACCGGTCGTACCGCCGGCACCGGGTCAGGCCGCGCTGCTCAATCCGCGAGAAGTTGATCCGCTGGAGTATCTCGAGCTCGATCTGATCGATACCTTCACGTTTGTGCCACGGGCCGGGCTCGGCCAGCGTGGAAAGCGGCAGGCCGAGTACACCATCGAGCTGTTGTTTCAGAACCGTGATGACCTGGCGCTGACACACCGGGCTGCCTATGAAGACTACCTCGCGCACCTGCGAGCTTACACGAAGTGCCGGTTGGCGATCGCTCCGGCAGCCGAGCTGAACTGGTTAAAGGAGCAGTTGCTGGGACGCCGCAACCCCACCGTGTGGAAAGAGATGCAGCGCCGCCCGAACAGCCGCCCCGAGCTGAGCGCTGCGTTCACTGATGAGCCCGAGGCCCTAAGCTGGTAGCTTCCGGAACCTCTCGCTGCCTCGGTTCAACTTCGCTCCTCTCCAGCTCCCTCTCCTCGGGCAAGCACGTCCCGCCCTCTCCGGTCCTCGCCCGAGGTGGCATACTCTCCGAGCGGGCTGGGTAAGCTCTGGATGTCGGCGGCCAGGAGCCGCTGCAGAGACGAAGTGAAGGGAGTAAAGCGAAATGAAACGCGCAATTACCGGGCTGTTAGGAGCCCTTTTTGTAAGTGGAACACTACTGACCGTGGCTGCCCCGCAGGCTGCCTCGGCGGACCCGTTCCATCGCCGCCGGATCGAGACCCGGCGCCGGGACATCGACCGGGACGGCATCCGCAACCGGCGGGACCGGGATCGGGATGGCGACGGCATCCGTAATCGCCGCGACTGGGACAGGGACGGGGACCGCATCCCCAACTGGCGGGACCGCAACGACCGGCGGTATAACTCGGGCCGACGGAGCACCTACTACAACGGTCGCTACTACCCGGGGAACAGCTACTTCGGCCGCCGACACGGCGACCTGGACGGTGACGGCATCCCCAACCCGCGGGACCGTGACCGGGACGGGGACGGCGTGCGCGACAGCCGCGACAAACATCCGGCAGACCCTCGCCGTCGCTAGTACACATCTGACGGCGTAAACGATAGAACCGGGCGGGCTTCGGATTTCACCGATGCCCGCCCGGTTTGCTTCATTCCGGCGCCGCCGAGATAAAACAGCCACGAAGCTTTAACCGCCGGACCCGAAGCGAACCCTCGTCGCCCCAGGTCCCCGGTCTACGTGGTAAACACCCCCAGATGTCCGAACGCAAGCCGGTGACGGCCCTCGATCTCCCGGCGAAAAAGGCTCGCGGTGAGCGGATCGTGGTGGTGACCGCGTACGATTACCCCACCGCTCATTACGCCGATGCCGCCGGCGTGGACGCGCTCCTGGTAGGCGACTCGCTCGGGATGGTGGTGCTGGGTCACGAGACCACGCTACCGGTAACCCTGGAGGCGATCATCTACCACACGCAGGCCGTCTGCCGCGCCCGCCCGAAGGCGCTGGTGATCGCGGACCTGCCGTTCCTCACCTACCAGGTGAACCCGGATGAAGCGATGCGGAACGCCGGGCGCCTGCTGCAGGAAGGCGGAGCGGCGGCCGTGAAGCTTGAGGGCGGAGCGGCGGTGGCAGCCACCGTGGCCCGGCTGACGGCGGCCGGCATTCCGGTGATGGGCCACCTGGGGCTCACGCCGCAGTCCACCCACGCGGTGGGGCGTCGGATTCAGGCCCGCCGGCCGGAGCAGGCGCGACAACTGCTGGAAGACGCCCGCGCGCTGGAGCAGGCCGGCGCCTTCGGCATCGTGCTGGAGACGATCCCCAGCGAAGTGGCTCGCGAGGTGAGCTCCGAGCTGCGCATTCCCACCATCGGCATCGGCGCGGGGCCGCACTGCGACGGCGAGGTCCAGGTGCTGCACGACCTGCTGGGCCTGTACGACCGCTTCTCGCCGAAGCACTCTAAGCAGTATGCGGAGCTGGGCCGCGCCATGACCGAGGCGATCACCGCCTACGCCGCGGACGTGCGCTCGGGCGCGTTCCCCGCGGAAGCGAACACGTTTCACGAACCCGGCCTCGAGGACGCCACGTGGAAGTCGTAACCACCATTGCGGAGGCCCGCGCCGCCATCCGCGCGGCGCGACGGGAAGGGCACATCATCGGCGTGGTCCCCACCATGGGGGCGTTCCACGAGGGACACCTCTCGCTGATGCGCCGGGCGAAACAGGAATGCGGGTTCGTGGTGGTGACGCTGTTCGTCAACCCCACCCAGTTCGGTCCGAAGGAAGACCTCAGCCGCTACCCGCGCGACCCGGAAGGCGATCGTGCAATGGCGGAAGGCACCGGCGCGGACCTGCTCTTCGCGCCGCCGGTGGAGGAGGTGTATCCGTCCGGGTTTGCCACCTACGTCACGGTGGAGGCGCTCACCACCGGCCTTTGCGGCGCCTCGCGGCCCACGCATTTTCGCGGCGTCACCACTGTGGTGGCCAAGCTGTTCAACATGCTGCAGCCGGACCGGGCCTACTTCGGCGAGAAGGACTACCAGCAGCTCCAGGTGATCCGCCGGATGACCCGGGACCTGGACCTGCCGGTGGAGATCGTGCCGTGCGCGATCGTGCGGGAAGCAGATGGCCTGGCCATGAGTAGCCGCAACCGCTACCTGTCCCCCGAGGCCAGGGAGTCCGGCCTGGCGCTTTCACGCGGGCTCGCGGCGGCCTGTGCTGCGTTCGCCGCGGGAGAAGTGGAGGCGTCCCGCCTGATCACCGCCGCCCGCGAGGTGCTGGAGGTGGCCCCGGGCCTGAAGGTCGATTACGTGGAGCTGGTGGACGCGGAGAGCCTGGTGCCGGTCTCCGTAGTGACGGCGCCGAGCTTGCTGGCGGTGGCGGCGTTCCTGGGTCCCACGCGCCTGATCGACAACACCGTGCTCGGAGGAGTGCAGCAGCTACCCGGCTGACTTCGGCCGGATCACTTCCGGTACGCCGTCCCGCGTGATGGTGAGGCTCAATTGCTTTTGACTCCGCTGGAGCCACCGGCCGCCGCGCTTCACCCACACGCTCCGCCACGTACCATCGAACAGCGCGGTGTGCAGGATGCCGGTCTTCGTGCCACGGATCTTGAGCTCCGTGTGTTCCCCGGCCACCACAACGGCCTCCCCGTTCACGAGCCTCACCTCGATCAAGCGAGTGCTGGTGTGGACCGTCTGCGCCGTGGCCAGAGTCCGCCGCCCCGTGGCTTCCGCTTCCTTCCTGTTGAAGCGGTTCCCCTGGATGTCCTCACCCATGAAATCGGAGGCGAGGAACTGCGCGGCACCGGCTAGGTCCTTCCGGTTGAAGCACTCGTCGTAGCGCCGCAAAATCGCCGTGAACTCCTCCCGGAGGCTTGCGGGCCGTGAGCTGGCTGCGGAGACGCAGATCAGGCTAACGGTAACCGCCGCTGCAAGCTGTTTGAGCATCCACGTTCTTCCGATTCCGTAAGAAGAGACTGATCGGGCTGTGCGTCCTTTGGCTGGTAGGAGTCCTGCCGAAGGTGTGACCGCGAACTGTAGGTAGGCGCATTACCCCGGCTGCTCCCCGCGCCAGATCTCTTCCAGCAGCTCCTGGGCGGTGTTGATCTCCGGCCGGCGGCGGCGCGCCGCTTCGATCATCCGCACCGCCTCCACGCGCTTGTGCCCCAGTCCTTCCAGCACCGCTTCCACGTCTCCCACGAAGTCCAGCGGGGCGGCTTCCGGCACTTCCTCGATCTCCGGCGGGGGCAGCAGCGCGTAGCTAAGCACCTTCCCCTTGAGCGTGGCGACGATCTGGTCCGCCTTGCGCTTGCCGATGCCCGGAAGGGTGCCGAGGGTACGCACGTCCCGGCGCTCGATGGCGCTGGCGTAGTCGCACACCGGAATGGTGAGGGACCGCGCCGCCACGCTGGGGCCGATATCCGCCACCGAGAGGAGTAGCTCGAAGAACTCCCGGTCCTGGCGCTCGTGGAAGCCGATCAACAGCGGCCGGGGCTGGCGCTCCGCCACGTGGTAGTAGATCCAGAGCGCCACCTCGCGCTCCGCCGGCACCGGTGTAGAACTGGCAGCCAGCACTGCTTCCGCCCCCGCCGCCGCGCCGGACGCGGCGTCCGCCGTCAGGTCCCGGTACAGGCGGCTGCGCAGCGCCTTGGCCTCGATACCCGGAAGGAGTACCTCGTATCCCACGCCGCCCACGTCCAGCACGACGAGGCTCTCATCCAGGTGGCGGGCAATCCCGCGCAGGTAAGCGATCATCCCGGTAGCTTGGCTCCTCTTCCGTACTATCGTCGGCGCGGCAGGGGCAGAGTGGCAGGCCGCCCGCCGTCACAGCGCTTGGCGGCTAAGTTTACTTTTCAGGCAGGGAAAACAGAGTGGGTGCAGCAACTGCACAGTGGGCCGGGATCAGGTTCCGGCCCATGCGTCCAATCACATCATCTTAGCTCATGGACGGCAGGTCGGGCGTCGCGGCCCGGCGGAATGCAGAGGAGGATCGTACCTTGAAGAAACGCGGCTTTACCCTGATCGAACTGCTGGTGGTGATTGCAATAATCGCCATCCTGGCAGCGATCCTGTTCCCCGTGTTCGCGAACGCCCGTAACAAGGCGCAGCAGACCACGTGCCAGGCCAACCTCTCGCAGGTTGCCAAAGCGCTGCAGATGTACGCGTCGGACTTCGACGAGCGTATGTGCCCGGCGAACCTGGCCATGCCTGGTTGGGACACCAATCCGGTGATCATGCGTATGGGGTCCTGGGACTTCCTCGTCCAGTCCTACGCGCAGAATAACGGGATCTTCCGCTGCCCGAGCTTCCCCACCACGAAGCCCCCGCTCATGGTGAACGTTCCGCCTGCCGGCCTGACCCGCGAGAATTGGGCCAACACCTACGGGATGAACTACCGCCTCACCCAGTACAGCGCGACCGTGCTGAACGATTCGCCGACCCTGTTCGGCAACTCCATCGGCACCTCCGAGGTCAAGCGCCCGGCAGACACGATCTGGATCACGGACAACGCCTACGTCCTGAACTCCGGCGCGATGCCGCTGCACAACGAGGAGCCTCGGCTCTGGGAGCTTCGCAAGCAGGACTGGAACTGGGCCGGCTACACCCGCTTCCCGCAGGACCCGCCCGGCAACTACGACCTGTACCGCAACGATCCCTGGCACCCGGCCCCGATCCACAACGACGGCACCAACGTGCTGTTCGTGGACGGGCATGTCAAGTGGCACCGGACGGAGCAGCTCGTGAACCCGGGCCGCGCCACCCTGCCGTGCCTCTACGACAACGGCACTCCGTAGTCTGACCGGAGCGGTGGTGGAGTCGAAGGGCGCTCCGGCGATCCCAACCACTCCACCACCGATCCCCGGACTCCGGTTCCGATAACGAAGGCGGGCGGCTCCCCACACGGAGGGCCGCCCGCTTTTGCGTCGGAGGCGCCCCGGGATGACAGAATTACCGGCGTCTTTATCCCGCCCCCCCGCCTTCCCGCCTGCGCCCCATGACCCAGCCCTCG
>JAJFMS010000064.1 GCA_020696885.1 Armatimonadota bacterium
GGACCGTGCGCGAATGGCTCGCACGCCAATTTCGCTCGCTTAACCTCCTACCTGATTTGCGGTTATGAAGTACACTCAGGGAGTAGTGGAGTAGTGGAGTAGTGGAGTAGTGGAGTAGTGGAGTAGTGGGCAGCCGGTGCGGCCGTACGGCCGCTTCCCTCTCCCATCACTCCACTACTCCATTACTCCAACACTCCATTACTCCCTACTTCTTCTTGTCCAGCGGCGTGAGCTCGATCTTCCGGAAGTACAGCTCCGCGCCTTCCGACTGGAAGATGATCTTGCCGCGGGTGAGTGTGGACTTGGTGCCCTTGTTCACGACCTGGCCGTTCACGATGTTGGTGATCGTGTCCCCGTCGCAGATCACTTCCACGCGCGTCCAGCCGTGGCCGGGGGTCTCCACGTCTTGCTTGCCGCGGAAGTCGAGCACGTCCGCCCAATCGGGGTCGCGTCCCCACCAGTTGATCCGGCCGCCCTGCAGCTCCGTGAGCTTGCCCTTGGGGTCATAGATCGTTTCGCCGTCCCGGTCCTTGCTCACGGTGGCGGTCAGCTTGGGTACGGTCTGCGTGCCGTCTTTGTTGTAGCCGGCCACCATGATGAAGTCGCCGGTGCCGCCCTGGATGATCTGGCATTCCTGGGAGAGCATCCAGGGGCCGTTGAAGTCCTTGCCGGTGTTGCCGTCCGGACCCTGGCAGTGAAGGAGGATCCCGCTGTCCCGGGTGCGGCCCTTCCGGCCGCCCCAGGTAGCCGTGCCCCAGCTATACTCCGCCACCAGGTGGTAGTTGGAATATTCCTGCCGGGTGATGAACGCGCCGTAGTGCCGGCCGGAGACGCGGATCGCCGGCGCGCCGTCCACGGTGTCCACCGTGAACACCTTGTGCGGGTCTTCGTACTTGTAGTCCACCAGCCAGGAGTAGAAGTTGGTGAGGTCCTTCCCGTTGAAGAGCTGCAGCGTCTTCGAGCGGGCGGCGGCGGGAGCCACGGAGGCGAGGGCGGCCGCCGCAGAGACGGCGGCGCCAAAGGCCGCGCAGCGGCGTGCGAAGCGAGTCATCGAGAAGGTCCTTTCACGTTCCTGGCTCCGGAACCGGGAGGCGGCGGTCCCGGGGAGCTGCGTCAAGTCTGCAACCACAGTTGCACGCTGGGGGGCGCCGCCACCTTCCGCAGAGTGGCCGGGAGCACCGCCTCCCGCGGTACGGTGTTCTATAGCTCCGTGGGAGGTGGATCGAAGACGTCTCGCGCCATGGGTTGTGTACGCTGTTGGCGGCGCTCCGGGAGAGGTTTTGACAGGATGACAGGACTGATTCGGATGGGGAGAAGGCGGGGCTGGCAGTATGAACGCGGGGCTACCGAGCGGTCGTCCCTACGGGACTGCGGGACGTTGGGGAACGGTGAGTCCCAGCGTTGAACCGCTGGGCTAGGAAGCGGTCGTCCCAACGGGACTGTGGGAAGGAGTCCGACGAGCAGGCGCATTACTCTAACCGGCGCTGGCGCGGTGGTGCGCCCAAATCCTCCGGTGTGTGCGTCCTCGCTTCGAACACGCGCGAGTTTTTCCCGATCCTGATTGATCCCGTCATCCTGCCTGCCCTTGGCCGCCTTCGCCGGGGTCAAACGGCTCCCCGGCACTGCCCCGGTAGAGTGTGGGAGGAAGCGGCAGGTCACCCGGGCTAAGGAAGAGTGCAGGGCCTCGCCAGAATACCGATTGTCTGGCGATTCTACCTGCCGGGACCGGAGGACGTGATGCAGCAACAGAAGTTCGGGGAGCTGGCCCAACAGCTCGGGTTCCTGACGGACACGCAGCTCGAGCGGGTACTGGCGCTCCAGGCGGAAGAAGACGGCGCCTCCATGCCTCGACGGCCGCTGGGGATCATCTGCATGCAGGAGGGCTTCCTCTCCTTCGAGCAGGTGGTGCGAGTCCTGGAGCGGCAGGAGTCGGTGCGGCTGGACGCGAGCTGAGCCGACGGGCTACCGGCGCCCGAGCTCCCGCACGATCCCCACGGCGAACACGGCGACGATGCCGAACACTCCGGCGAGCAGAATGGCGCTGACCAGGGTTTCCATCAGGTTCCTCGCTGTAGATCAGAGGTCGGAATGCGGGGGTCCTTCAAACGATTGACAGTTGGATTGTAAGGGCCTGCTTGCTGCCGGCCAGTGAAGTGCTTCACACCTCCGCGGTGGAGTAGGCCACCCGGGCGCCGCAGCACGCTTCCCCAGGGCCGTACTGGTTGCTTGAGCCTCTTCCCAGCGACCCCCTCCCCAGCGAGGGCTGGGAACTCACCCGCCCATCCAAACGATCAATTCATACAATTAGACGGATTATTCGAGTAGCTCTCCGGGGATAAGGAGAGCGAGGGGCCGGGCCGCTGTTCGAGAACAGTCGGACGAGAGACCGGCACGAGGGGGAAGGCGGTGGAAGCACGGGGGGCTGGCGTTTAGGGGCTTGAACCCGCTACCCACCGCAACCAACAGCAGATTGTTAGCACGGAAGATAGCGCAAGAAGGCTAACCCGCGGCGGGTTGGGGTGCGGTCACAGGTTCGCCAAAACCTGTGACCGCTCGAGAACGAATGCGACCTCGTCTCATCCCCATACTTCGCCACGCCTGGATTCTTGTCCTTTTTCCGGTGGGCTCATGGGCTCGGGGAATTGTTCCCGGGACCGCAGTGTGCCCGCTTCATTGAACGCCCGGCTCGCTTACCGGCGAGCCGGCATCAAACGAAAGGGAATGCAAGATGGCTCGTGGCATCCGACTATTCATCGCTCGCGCCGCCATGGTGAGCGCATGCATCGGCTTTGCATTTGCTCCCCACGCCGCCCATGCCGCGGTGACGTTCCACGTAGGTCCGGGGGCCGTTCAACCGGACGAAAACGTGCTCTACAACCGCTCCGAGTTGCAGCACAACGGCTTCCACGTGCAGGGCCACACCAATCAGACGGACACGCTGGTGGGAATCGATGGCAACGTGCGGCTCTTCGCGAATGGAGGCCAGTCTCGCATCGACACCGAGACCGCGAATGATGACCTCCGCCAGCTTCGGTTCTACTTCGAGAACCCCCAGGTCACCTTCAAGGAGATCGAGTTCAACCTCAACGCAGCGGCGGACGGCGCGGTAACGCTCATCGCCAGGGGCGGGTTCGGCACTCGTACCCAGGAGTTTGCCGTGGACAAGAGCGGTCAGAACTTCTTCAGCCTGGACGCGTCCGGAGCCGACTACTTCACCTCCGTTGAGTTCGTCACCAACGTGCGGGTGCAGGACCTGAAACAGCTCCGCATCGGCGGCCTGGGCGAGCTGGAGGACGACAACCCGGTGGGTAGCACCGGCGACCTGGCCCCGGAGGGCGGCTCCGGGATGATGCTCGCGGGCGGCATGCTGCCGATGGGCCTGATGCTGCTCCGGCGCGGGCGTTTCCGCCTCCTACGGTAACGCGTCCTGCTGGCTGAACCCTCCCAGAACGGGCGCGCTCCTCGCCGGAAGCGCGCCCGTTTTCACGTCAGGAGCATCGGCCCGGTGACGCGGTCCATCGTCCGGAGGGCAATCAGGGCTCGGCAGCGTAACTACGAGCGTGATCGGGCTTGCGGCGGGACCGGACCTGAACTGGCGGCTGAGCGAGGGAAAGGCGCCGGTGACCTGGAGCGGCGCGCTCAACCGGAACATCCGCTGGCGCTCCCCGATGCCGAACGGCGGCCAGGGCGGCATCACCACCTGGGGCGACCGGCTGTTCGTGAGCACCTTCGAGGAGTACCAGGACGGCGCTCCCAAGTTCAACGCCAACGTGCTGGGTCATTGCCTGGACGCGAAGACCGGGAAGCGGCTGTGGTCGGTGAAGCTGAACGGCAAGTTCCCCAGCCCGATGATGTACGCCTACAGCGACTCCACGTCGTGGACCCCGGTGACGGACGGCAAGCACGTCTGGTTCTTCAACGCCAGCGGCGTGATGGGCTGCTGGGACTTCAACGGGCGAGAGGTCTGGAAGCGGGAGTTCCTGGCCCCGGGCGAGCCGTTCAACAAGCAGCACGAGCCGATTTTGCTGGGGGACACCCTCGTCAGCCTGGAGCCGTTGGACCCCGAGAAGGACGCCGGCCGCTACGATCCCGCCAGGAAGGCCTGGCATTACCTCCGCGGTATCGACAAGAAGACGGGCCGTACGCTCTGGATCGCCGAGGACGCCACCACTTATTACTGTACCTCCGTGGCAGGGAAGCTGCCCGACGGCACCTGGGCGATCTTCCACGGTCGCGGCGGCCCGCACGACGTGCCGGAGCGGCCGATCGGGGTGTCGCTCACGAGCCTGGCGCCGGGTAAGGAAGGCAAGACGATCTGGCGCTACACGCCGGAAGACCTCCCCGGCGGCCCGGTGGACGGCACGACCTTCCAGGCGCTGTACACGATGACCTGGGACGCGAAGCACGCCTACTGGTTCCGGCACGCCCCCGAGGAGAGCCACCTGGTGCTGGACTCCACCAACGGCAAGCTGCTGCGGACGCAGTCGCTGGTGCGCAACGTGGACTTCCGCCAGTGGGACCCGGCCGCGAAGCGCCACGTACTCCACCACAACGTGAGCATCCGGGACATGAAGGAGCTGTCGTCCCGGGTGCGGCTGAAGGCGGGAGAGGTGCTGCACGTCTTCCCGAACTGGCACTCCAACATCGCCGCCTACGGGTACCACTACTTCCTCACGTCCACGGGTCACCGGCGCAACTCCCACGCACCGCCCGGACAGAGCGGCCCGTCCCACTGCCTCGGCCGCGTGAACATCGAGACCGGCAAGGTAGAGTACCTCGAGGTGCCGGTGGGCGTGGAGCGCCATCCCGGACAGCCGGAGCGGTTGATCTACGGCGAAGCGCTCCGCACGAAGGCCGAAGACTACCGCGGCCGGGACGTGGCGGCGGAAGATCGGTCCCGGACGGACGGCTGGCAGATCCCCGCGTTCTTCGGCAGCCCGATCGCGGTGGACGGCAAGATCTACCTCGGCACGATGCTCGGGGTCACCTACGTGATCGACGGCCGCGCGAAGGTGCTGGACGAGAAGGCGCTACTGGCGGTGAATGACCTGGGACCCCTGGGCGAGACCTGGAGCCTCAACTCCCTGAGCTTCGCCGGTGGGAACCTGTATCACCGCAGCCTCAAGGAAGTGCTGTGCATCGGCGGTACGGCGCAGAAGTCGGCGCGAGTGGGCACGCAACCCGCGCCACATCCAAGCCGGAGGGCGAGCCGATGAGCATGGCCGAGCGGGAGCTGCGGCGCTGGACCGTTAACGAGTATCTGCGCATGATCCAGGCTGATGTCTTCGGCCCGGACGAGCGGCTCGAGCTGATTCAGGGGGAGATCGTCCGAATGAGCCCACAGGGCGCCGCGCATGCGATGGTCTGCGATCTGGTCGAAGAGGCGCTTCGCAGCGCGTTCGGCGGTGGGTTCGTAGTGCGGGGCCAGAAGCCGGTAGTCGCTGGGAGTGACTCGCTGCCGGAGCCCGACATCTACGTGGTCCGGGGGCGGGTGAGAGACCTCGTCCAACACCCCTCATCCCCGGTCCTGGTCGTGGAAGTCTCTGACTCGTCGGTGGCGTTCGACCTGATTACCAAGGCCGCCCTGTACGCTCGCGGTGGGTTTCCGGAATACTGGGTGGTGGTGATTCCGGAACGTTCGCTAATTGTGCATCGCGGTCCGGACGTGCAGGCGGGCGAGTACCGGAGCGTGGAGCGGTTCGGCGAGCACGCGGTCCTCACGGCGCTGGAAGCGCCTGACGGCGGCATCCGAGTTGTGGATCTGCTGCCCTGACCTCGAAGGAGAGTAGTGTCGAGATGCCAGCCTCGATCTGTGTTACCTGCGGCACCCAGTTTCCGGAGTCTGCGAGCCCGCCCACCGGGTGCCCGATTTGCGACGACGAGCGCCAGTACGTGGGCTGGGAGGGCCAGCAGTGGACCACCCTGCCGGAACTGCAGCGCGAGCACCGAAACCGGCTCTGGGAAGAAGGCCCCGGTCTCACCGGCATCGTCACGGAGCCGAAGTTCGGCATCGGCCAGCGAGCGCTCCTGGTACAGGCGCCCGAGGGGAACGTGCTCTGGGACTGCGTCAGTCTCCTGGACGACGCCACCGTGGAGCAGGTGCGCGCGCTCGGCGGTATCTCGGCGATCGCCATCTCCCACCCGCATTACTACACCACGATGGTGGAGTGGAGCCGTGCCTTCGACGTGCCGGTGTACCTGCATTCCGCGGACCGGGAGTGGGTGATGCGCCCGGACCCGTGCCTGCGGTTCTGGGACGGGGAGACGGAGCCGCTGCCCGGCGGCATCACCCTGATCCGGTGCGGTGGGCACTTCGAAGGCGGCACCGTCCTCCACTGGCCCGGCGGCGCAGACGGCCGGGGAGCGCTCCTGACCGGCGACATCATCCAGGTAGTGCCGGACCGGCGGTGGGTCAGCTTTATGCGCAGCTACCCGAACTACGTGCCGCTGCCGGCGGCTGCGGTCGAGCAGATCGCCGCGGCCGTGGCGCCGTTCGACTACGAGCAGGTCTACGGCGCGTTCCGGGACCTGGTGGTGCGGCAAGACGGCAAGGCGGCCGTGGCGCGCTCCGCGCACCGGTACCTCCGGGCGATCGGACACGCGCCCTGAGGCGGAGCCTCGCAGGGCGCCGTGGTGAAGTCCCCGAACCGCCAAGCGATCATGTTGAGCCCGTACGGGCCACGGTGTGGCGTACGCGTCCACTGCGAAACAGCTCCTACCGGACTCGGGACGCCACTCCCGAGCGTGGGGAGGTTCTCTCGCAGATGGTGCTCGAAACCGGAAGACCTCCCCCAGCCCCTCCTTGGTAAGGAGGGGAGTTGCGGCGATGAAGGGCAGAGGGGCGACACGGTGGGAACGGTTGCGTACGCGCCACGGACCACGAGGTTAGGCTTCCCAGATGCTCCCCATCGGGGTCGTCCTCGTCGGTTCGAGGCAGAGCCTTGCTCGTCGTTTGAACTCGCCGCTTCCCTGGCTATGTTCCTCTCCAGTGACGGGAGCTGTAAGGAGAGGCATGGCGAAGCAAGTGGATCTGGAGACGCTGCTGCACGAGCAGTTCGGGCACGACGAGTTTCGTCCGGGGCAGGAGCGCCTCATCCGGGCGCTCCTGAAGGGCCGGGACGTGCTGGCGGTGATGCCCACCGGGGCGGGCAAGTCGCTGGTGTTTCAGTTGACGGCGCAGCTCCTGCCGGGGCTGACCGTGGTGGTATCGCCGCTCATCGCCCTGATGAAGGACCAGGCGGATTCCGTGGAGGACCGCGGGATTCCGGTGGGGGTCATCAACAGCACGCGCTCCGCCGGTGAGCGCGAGGCAGCGCTCGCGGCGGCGGAGCGCGGCGAGCTCAAGCTGCTCTACGTGACGCCGGAGCGGTTCCGGAACCCGGAGTTCACCGAGCGCCTCCGCGCCATCGGCGTGTCGCTGCTGGCGGTGGATGAAGCGCACTGCATCTCCGAATGGGGTCACGACTTCCGGCCCGCGTATCTTGGCCTGAAGAGCGCCGTTCAGCAGTTGGGCCGGCCCACGCTGCTGGCGCTGACCGCCACCGCCACCCCCTGGGTGCGGCGGGAGGTGGTGGAGCGGTTGGGAATGCAGGACCCCGAGGTGGTGGTGCGCGGCATCGACCGCCCGAACCTGTATTTCGAGGTGCGCAGCGTCCTCAGTGAAGACGAGGACGCACGCATCCTGAAGGAGCTGCTCTACCGCGCCGAGGAGCCGGATCCGGAGACTGAGGCGGATCCGCTGCGGCGCGTGATGGACGGAGCGGGGATCATCTACTGCCTCACCACGGCCGCCACCGAGGAGACGGCCGGCTGGCTGCGGGAGTGGGGGATTGCGGCGGACTTCTATCACGGGCAGCGGAGCGCGGCAGATCGAGAGCGCGTCCAGAACGCGTTCATGAGCGGCGAGGTGCGGGTGATCGCCGCCACCAACGCCTTCGGGCTGGGAATCGACAAGCCGGACGTCCGGTTCGTGATCCACCGGGACGTGCCCGCCAGCCTGGAGGAGTACTACCAGGAAGCGGGCCGCGCCGGGCGCGACGGCGAACCCGGGCGGTGCCTGCTCATCTACCGCCCGGCAGACCTGGGCCGCGCCAGCTTCATCGCCGCTCGCTCGTCGGTGAGCGCGGAAGACCTGCAGTGCCTTCGTGAAGCCCTGGCGGAGGCGCCGGAGCCCGAGCTCTCCGAGTTGCTGGAGCGCGTGAGCCTCGGCGAAGCGCGTGCCCGGCGCGCGCTGGAGCTGCTGGCGCGCGAGCAGATCGTGGAGCTGGCCGACGAGCAGGTCCGGCTCCTGGCGCCGGACTTCGATCCGGCCCAGGTCTCGCTGCAAGCGGAGGAGAGCGGGAAGGCGTACGAGCGCAGCCGCGTGCGGATGATGCGCGGCTATGCGGAGCTCTGGGACTGCCGCCGGCGCTACCTGCTGAACTACTTCGGGGAGGAGCTGGATCGCGAAACCTGCGAGTACTGCGATAACGACCTCAACCCCGCCCGCAATGGAGCCACCGGTGACTCTGCGACCGACGCTCCGTTCGCCGTGGGGATGCGGGTGCGGCACCGGCTCTGGGGAGAGGGGGACGTCGTGCAGGCGGAGGCGTCCACGGTGACCGTCCGCTTCGAGCTGGAGGAGAAGACCCTGGACGCCCCGACCGCACTCGAGAACGGGCTACTCGAGGTCCTGGCGGTGCGCACGTCCGCAGCATCCCTCGACGAGCCGGAGGGACCGCTGCGTGTCGGCGCTCAGGTGTGCCACGAGGAGTATGGGGCGGGTGCGGTGCACCGCGTGACGCAGGACGCCGTGGTCGTGCTGTTCGAGGCGACCGGCTACCATACGCTGGACCGCAGGCGGGTGGAAGGCGAAGGGCTCCTGCAGTTTGGGACCGCCTGATCTAACGAGGTTTGCTAGTTTCCGCGGGCACGGGGCGACCGCGAAGTAGAGTTGGCTCAAGGCCGTTGTCTGGTAGGGGGCATCCGCCGTGGTTGCCCTGCAAACGCCGACGGTGCGGGCGCGCGCAAAGCCGTACCGCCCCCGAGTAGTGGGTACGGCTCTGCCAACGCCGGGAGGTCGGCCTGGCGAGGGCAACCACGGCGAGTGCCCCTACGGAGAATCGCCCGTCGGGTCTGCACGTTTCCTCCCCCCACTCCCCGGTCGTAGTCAACTTGCAGAACCCGTTAGGGAGCCTCCGTCACTACTCGCTCCGGTAGTAACGGAGGCCCGGATCGAGCGCTCACCGCAGCTCGGCGTGCTCCGAGCTGACGACCGCCCCGCGGTTGTCCTTGACGGTGACGAAGTACACCGAAGGACGGTCCGTCGGCACGTTCGCCTCGACCAGGTCCAGCCCTTCCACCCGGGCGCCCGCAGTCTGCCATTCGCGCTGCTGCCAGGGCTTGTCCAGGTCCTTGGTCCAGTGAACCTGCGCGGAGAGCAGCGCCGTCTCGGCATCGTAGGGCATGCGGATCTTGTCGCCGGACACTACCGGGCGCCCTACCATCGCCAGCCCGCGGGCCAGGTCCTTCTTGCGGAAGATCGAGTCCGTAAAGAGGTGGATCTCCTGCGGCGCCCACCCCTGCGGGTGCCCGTGCGGCATCTTCACCGTGACGCAGAGCGTTCGGGGGCCGCGCACGGAGCGGTAGCTCTTCTGGTAGCTGTCCAGCGGGTAGGCGAAGTCGTTCGTGCCGTTCACCCAGAGGCTGGGTGTCTTGCAGCGCGGCAGGTAGCGGGAGGGATCGAAGTTCTCGATCCACGTGCGGCGCTCATCCTCCGGGAGGCTGGCGAAGATCGGCAGCCAGACGCTGTTCTCGTGGAGGTAGCCGCAGCCGTAGACCGGAGCGGCGGCCTTGAGCCGGTCGTCCAGGCTCATCACCAGGCTGGTGAGGTAACCGCCCCAGGAGATGCCGGTGATGCCGATCCGGTTGCGGTCCACCTCCGGCTGCGCCAGCAGCACGGAAGCGCCGCGAATGACGCTGGCCACGGAATGGTAGGTCCAGGCGTTCTTCACGCCGTCCTTCAGCCGCCGGAACTTCCACTCGTCGCCCTGGTCCGGGCCGCCGTCCGGCAGGCGCTTGCGCTCCGGGCCGCTTCCGGAGAGGTCCATCGCCAGCGCCGCATAGCCGCGACTCGCCCAGAGGCGCGCCCACTCCGGAAAGGCGGTGCCGCCGCCGCCGTGCACCAGCACCATCGCCGGCAGCTTCTTCTCCGGCAGCTCCGCGGGCCGGGCGTAGTAGCCCCACACCCGCGTGGGCTTCCCCAGCCAGGGCTCGCTCTCATAGTGCACCGTGGAGAGGCTCACCATCCGCTCTCCCTCGCGCACCTGCTCCGTGCCGCTCAGCTCGAAGCCGGTCTTCTTCTGCAGCTGCTTGACGTCCCACGGACCGGTGTCCGGTCGCTCCGCCGCTTCCGCCGTCCGCCAGGCCGTCGGCAGAAGTACGGCGGCGGTGATCAATTCTCTCCGGTTCATCTCACCTCTCCCGGTCTGGTCTCGGCTCTGTGCCGGGCATGCATCCGCCCTGGAGCAAGGGAGTGCTGGAGTGTGCGGCAGGACCACCGCTCCAACACTCGAAAACTCGCTCAACCGGCGGCTGCATCCCGGTTTCGCAGACACTACTCGCGGCTAACTCTCGGGAGCTCCTGCCAGAGCTTCCTGTTCCGCGTGGGCGTGCTCAAGCTGACGGCGCTCCTGGCGGGTTGGCCCGGCATGTCGGCGTGGGTTGCCGCACATCCAGCAAGAGCACTTCTGCAAATTGTTGCACCAACCTACCGCTATCTGCCGTGCTTCCTGTTCATCCGGACCCCACCAGGACCAGTAGATGCGCAGCGCCCGCCGCAGCATCCGCCGCTGGTGATGGCGCCGCACGGCTCGTTTCGTTGATTTCACGACGACCCCTCAGGACGGGAGCACACCCCGATTGGCATGCTCCCTGCGTCCTGGAGAGGCACATTCTGTGGATCATCTACCGACCTCGCATATCCTTACGCGGCGACCGAACGGAAGAGAGCGCACTGCCCAGAAGCACGCTCCGGAGCTAACATTCGACGCGCTACTGCGTTATCCATCCGCCAGGACTAACCGGGCCCAAGGTGGGGAGGGGACCCGGGGCGAATTGGGATAGGAACAGAGCTGGTGGGAGAAAAGATGGCGCTGGAGCAGGAAGCGAAGACGGAGCCGCGGGAGGTCCAAACGGTGTGCAGGCACTGTGGGACGGACCGGGTGGCCTGCCCCACCTGCGGTGCGGAGATGCCCACCCGGTATCGCTTCTGTGGCGCCTGCGGTACCGCGCTGGGCGGCACGTGCCCCGCGTGCCAGGGCGTCGTCTCTCCCGCACACCGCTATTGTGCTGGCTGCGGAGCTCGCCTTCCTCGTGCTATCGCTGCGGCGCCTGATGTCGAGGCGCCCGTCGCGGATGCCGACCGAGCGCCGCGCCTCCCGTCGGCTTCCGCCTCCCGGAACGAGGAGCGTCGCCGGGTCGCGATTCTATTTGCGGACCTGTCCGGCTCGACGGCGATGGCCGATGCCCTGGAGATGGAGACCACCTTCCGGGTGGTGAGCGAGTGCGTGGGGGGGCTGGCGCGGATCGCCACGGAAGCCGGTGGCTACGTGGTGAAGACGCTGGGCGACGGGCTGATGGTGCTTTTCGGCGCGCCGATGGCCTATGGCGACGACCCGATCCGCGCCGGCCGGGCCGCGCTTCGAATGCAGACCTGGCTTGCGGAGTTCGCCGAGGGCGTGCAGGCCCAGCACGGGGTGGGGCTGCGCCTGCGGATCGGCATCAACTACGGCAGCGTGGTGGCCGCCTCGCTGGACACCGGGGGGCGCAGCAGCTTCGACGTGCTGGGGGACGCGGTGAACGTGGCGCAGCGCCTGGAGGCCGCCGCCGAGCCGGACACGGTCTGTGTCAGCGATACCTTCTATCGCATCACCGCCGCCGCCTTCGAATACCGCGATCGCGGCGTGGTGCGCGTGAAGGGGAAGCCGGAGCCGCTGCCGCTCTTTGAGCTGGTCGCCGAGCGGGGGCTGGAAGGCCGCCCTCCCACCGGCTTCGCGCTGTTCGGGCGCGACCGGGAGCTCGCGCTGCTGAAGGAGGCCGCCGAGGGGGTAGCGGCCGGCGGATCGGGCACCCTTGCCCTGGTGGGACCGCCGGGCATCGGCAAGAGCCGGCTGCTGGACGAGCTCTCCGGCCAGCTCGTCGAGGCGGGTCTCCCGGTGCTGCGCGGCGTCGGCAAGGAGCGGAGCACACCGCTCCTGCTCTGGCGGAGCTGGGTGGCGGAACTGCTGGCGCTCACGGAAGACCTGGACTGGGAGAGCGCCGTTGCCCGGGTGCGTGCCGCGCTGGGCGAAGCCACGGCCGCACAGTGGGCGGAGGTCCTGGCTGCACTCGTCGTCGACCCGGCGCGCCTCCGGACGATGGAGGAGGGCCAGAGCGACCACGTGCTGCGGACCGCGCTGGGCGCCTTCCTCCACCACTGGAGAGGGGGAAAGCCGGCAGCCGTGGTGGTGGACGAGGCGTCGCTGCTGGATTCCCTCTCGCTGCGGCTCCTCGTGGAGCTTGGCCGCGGCGCCGGGGGCAGCCTGCTGGTGGTGGCCGCCGGGAACCCGAATGCGGACTACCCGCCCGCGGAGATGCGGCGGCTGGAGATCGAGCCGATCTCCGCTTCGGCGGCCCGGCAGTGGCTGGCCGATTCCCTCCCGGGCGTAACCCTGCCCGACGATGTGGTCGCCCGGGCGATCGAGCGGGCCGGTGGGAACCCGCTCTTC